>JBPPMV010000597.1:0-7511 GCA_051306235.1 Mycobacterium sp.
TCCCGCGGGTCGGCACCGCGGGCAGTGAGGTCCTCCATGACGAGCATGAATTCCTCGGCGTTCTCGTCGATCGGCGCGGCATGAACCGCCGGATGCTCCAGCGGCAGCCGAACTCCGGACTCCTTGACGGCCGCGAACAACCTCGGCTCGTGCAACAGGCCGCTGGTGTACTTGATCATCTCCTTGTGGTCGGGGTCGACCGCCTTGACGAACACCGTGGCCGGGCCGGCCGGGCCGGGCTCGTAGCCGACCGCCAGCCGGGCCCGTCGGTTCGTGCCGTCATCGCGCATCTGCACGGTCACGTCAGCGACCACGGCTCCCGGGAAATCGCGGGCCAGGGCGTCGGTCAGCCACCCGGGGGTGATGTCCTCCCAGGACGCGGGAACCCCCAGACCGTCACTCACGGTATGAACGCCGGCATCGAATCCCAGCCGCGCACCGTCGATGTCGGCGACAGCGCGGCGTTGGGCAGATCGACCTCCCACTCCGGGAAGCGTCTGAGCATCTCCTCCAGCGCGATCCGGCCCTCGAGGCGGGCCAGCGCCGAACCCAGGCAGAAGTGGGTGCCGACGCTGAAGGCCAGATGCTGGCGCTGCTCGCGGTGGATGTCGAAAACCTCACCATCGGGCGGGAACTGGCGGCTGTCGCGGACCGCGGAGCCGATCAGCATCATCATCGAGGCGCCCTCGGGCACGGTCTGGCCGTAGTACTCGACATCGCGGGTGACATAGCGCGCGACATGTGGGGCGGGCGGTTCGAACCGCAGCAGTTCCTCGATCGCCTGCGGGACCAGCGCGGGGTTCTCGACGAGTTGACGACGCTGTTCAGGGTGTTCGGCGAGCACCTTGGCCGCCCAGCCGATCAGCCGGGTGGTGGTCTCGTTGCCCGCGCCGGCCACCACGTTGATGTAGATGAGCAGCTCTTCGCGGGTGAGGTGCCGCGTCACACCCTTCTCATCGGTGAACTCGACGTTGAGCAGGTCGGTCATGATGTCGTCGGACGGGTTGTCCCGGCGCCAGTCGATATAGGTCTCGAAGATCGACCCGTCGATCATGCCCTCCGAAGCGGCCTTCATCGGCTTACCCGCCTCGGTGCGCATCTGGTCGTTGCCGTGGTCGCGGATCATCTCCTGGTCGTCCTCGGGGATGCCGAGCAGGGCGCTGATCACCCGCATCGGCATGATGGCGCCGAAGTCGGTGATGAAATCGATCTTGCCGGTGCCGACCAGCGGGTCCAGTGCCTGCGCGCAGAACTCCCGGATCTTCGGTTCCAGGGCGGCGATCTTGCGCGGGGTGAACATCCGGGCCAGCAGCTTGCGATGCGTGGTGTGGATCGGCGGATCCTCGAAGATCAGTGCGCCCGAGGGGATCTCGATATTGGCCTTGATCAGCTCGATGATCGCGCCGCGCGCGGAGCTGAACGTCTCGTGGTCGATGAGCGCCTTGTTGACATCGGCGAACCGGCTCAGCGCGTAGAAGTCGAATTCCTCGTTGTAGTAGAGCGGCGCCTCTTCGCGCAGCCGGGCGAACGCCGGGTAGGGGTTGGCGTTGATCTCGACGTTGTACGGGTCGAAATAGACGTCTTTGCTTGCGTCGACGGTCACCTGATCACACCTCTCCCGGGCTGCTACTTACTCGCGTAAGTTACGCGGGTCACTGCCTCCAGGGCAAGCGCGCGCATCAGGTCGAGGAACGCTGCATCAGATATGCCACGTTCGCACTGCTGGGCTCACCGCCGCTGGGATAGCCCAGTTCGGTCATCATCGCCGCCACCGAGACCTCGACGATCGTCTTGGCGTCCAGACCCACCGAGGTCAACGGCGGTCCGCTCACCGCGCCCAACGGGATCGCATCGACACCCATCACAGCCAGGTCCTGCGGGCAGCGCAACCCGGCCTCGCGGATCCCGTGCAGCACGACCAGTGCCGTCTCATCACTCTGGGCGCAGACGGCGGTCACCCCCGCCCGGACCCAGTCCCGGACCGCGACCGCGGCGTCGGAACCGTCGGCATCGACCGTGGCGGTGACGATCTCGGGCAGGTCGGCGGCGGCCACCTGCAGGCCCGACAGCCAGTAGTCCCCCAGCGGCCGCAGCGTCTCGTCGCCGGCGAACGCGAAGGCCAGTCGACGGTGCCCGCGGGCCACCAGATGCTCGACGCGCATCCGGCCGATGGTCAGGTGGAGTTCGCCCATCGCATGCAACTGGGCGCTGCCCAGGTGGATCTGCGGGATACCCGCGGCCGTCACCGCCTCGAGCGCCGCGCCACCGAGCGGGAACACACTGGTCACCGCGATCGGGTTCAGATCGGCCACCGCGTCGACGACATTGCGGCCGTCATCGGTCTCGAACTGCAGCGACAGCACCACCCCGTGCCGGGCCAATTCGGTGGTCAGCCGGCTGCCGACCTCAAGGAGCAACTCGCCCAACGAGATTCGCGGGACGATGTAGAGCACCACCCCGCTGGCGCCGCGGGCCAGGTTGCGGGCGGCCAGGTTGGGCCGGTAGCCCAGCGATTTGGCCGCATCCTGCACGGCCGCGCGGGTCTGCGCCGAGATCGTCTGACTCTTGACGTTGTTGAGCACATAGCTGACCGTCGCCGGTGAGACATTGGCCAGCCGCGCGACATCGGCTTTCGTCGGCCGGGTCGACTTGGGCTGCACCATCGGCACATCATCGCAGGCCGCCGTCCCGCTCAACCCATATCCCGTCGCTTCGCTCGCCCAGGCCCCGGGTTAGGTCGCTGCCAACGGTTTGCCCGCCGATTCCCGCAGGGTCAGCACCGTACCCAGGGACAGCACCGCGGCGATCACCAGATAGAACGCGGCCGCCCGCGGGTTACCGGTCTCGGCCGTCAGCCAGGTCACGGCGTACGGGGTGGTGCCGCCGAACACCGCGACGCAAAGGTTGTAGCCGACGGCGAAACCGCTGTAGCGCACCCGGGTCGCGAACAGCTCGACCCCGGCCGTCACCGCGGCAGAGATGTAGATCGATTCGATCGCGGCCAGCAGACAGTGCGCGGTGATCGCCGCGGCCAGCGACCCCGAGGTCAGCAGCAGGAAGAGCGGGTAGCTCAGGACAGCGAAGGACACCGCACCCGCGATCAGCATCGGGCGCCGGCCGATCCGGTCCGACAGCACCGCGAACGGCAGGGTCAGCACGAGCGCCACCAGGCTGGCCAGCGTGATGGAGAGAAAGGACGCGGTCTTGGAGAACTCGAGGGTCTTGATCAGATAGGTCGGCAGGAAGGTGAACACCACGTAGTACCCGACGTTGAAGATCAGGAACAGCCCGATGACCTGCAGGATCGGCCGCCAAGACGTGCTGAAGGCCTCCCGCAGCGGTCTGTCGGCGACCTTGTCCCGGCTGCTGAGGTCGGTGAATTCCGGAGTGTCGTCCAGGCGCAGCCGGATGTAGAGACCGACCAGGCCCAGCGGCGCGGCAATCAGGAACGGGATGCGCCAGCCGTAGCTGTCCATCGCCGCGGCGGGCAGTCCGGCCTGCAGCAGGGTGACCGTGATCGACCCGATCAGGAATCCGAGCACCCCCGACCACACCATGAAGGTGACCACGAATCCGCGCCGCTTGTCGGAGGCATATTCGGCCAGATACACCGCGCCGCCGCCGTATTCGCCACCCGCCGAGAAGCCCTGCACGCACCGCAGGACCAGCAGCAGCAACGGGGCCGCGACGCCGATCGCCGAGTAGGTGGGCAGCAGACCGATCAGCAGGGTCGCCGCCGACATCAGCAGGATCACCAGTGCCAGCACCTTCTGCCTGCCGATGCGATCACCGAGCGGACCGAAGACGAACCCACCCAGCGGGCGCATGAAGAACGCTGCCGCGAAGATCGCGAAGGTGTTCAGCAGTGCCGCCGTGTCGTTGTCGGACGGGAAGAAGTTGGCGGCGATATAGGTGGCCAGGAATCCGTAGATCGCGAAGTCGAACCATTCCACGGCGTTGCCGATGGAGGCCCCGATGATCGCCTTGCGGACGGCTGCGGGTTCAGGGCGAGCGACGGCGGACGGCATGCCGACCTACGCTAATGAATTGACCGGCGGTATAACGGGTTTGAGCGGGACGCTTATATCAGCGCCCCGCTCGGCCACTACTCGGCCGGCTTGGCCGGGGCTTCCCCGTCGACCGTGTCGACCGTGTCATCGTCGGCCTTCTTGTCCACGACCCTCGTCTTGTACAGGCTCGCGACGGTGGTGATGATCAGCGTGACGATGATGACGCCGAGGCTTGCCAGCGTCGGGATGGTCGGGACGTGCACGGGCTCGCCACCGTTGATGAACGGCAACTCGTTCTCGTGCAGGGCGTGCAGCACCAGCTTGACGCCGATGAAGGCCAGGATGAACGCCAGGCCCTGGGACAGGTAGACCAGCCGCTTGAGCAGATCTCCGAGCAGGAAGTACAGCTGGCGCAGGCCCATCAGGGCGAACACGTTCGCGGTGAAGACCAGGTACGGCTCCTGGGTGAGCCCGTAGATGGCCGGGATGGAATCCAGCGCGAAGAGCAGGTCGGTGGTGCCCAGCGCGACGATCACCAGGAACATCGGCGTCATGACGCGCTTGGAGCCCTCTTTGACCGTGAGCTTCAGGCCGTGCCACTTGTCGGTGGTGTTCAGGTAGTTCCTGGCGAACCGGACGACACCGTTCTCGGCGTCGTCATCGTGGTCGGTGTCCTTCATCAGCTTGATCGCGGTGAAGATCAGGAACGCGCCGAAGATGTAGAAGATCCACGAGAACTGCTCGATGGCCACCGCGCCGAGGGCGATGAAGATGCCGCGGAAGATCAGCGCCAGCACGATGCCGACGAGCAGCGCCTGCTGCTGGTAGATCCTGGGCACCTTGAAGCTGGCCATGATGATCAAGAAGATGAACAGGTTGTCCACCGAGAGGCTGTACTCGGTGAGCCAGCCCGCGAAGAATTCGACGCCGTACTGGCTGCCGTGGAAGGTCCAGGTCCAGATGCCGAAGGCGATGGCGAGGCTGACGTAGAACGTCAGCGCGATGGAGGTCTCTTTGGTGGACGGCTCATGTGGCCGCCGGCCGAACACCAGAATGTCCACGAGCAGGACGCCCAAAGTGACAGCGAGGGTGATGCCCCACTCGAGTGCGGACACGTTCATATGGATGGAGCCTCCGGTCGTCGATCAAAAAAACGGCCGAGGTCTCTTCCGCCTGCGCAGACATCGCGTAGACCTGCAGCACCGGTCGTCCGATGACGGACGACGTGATGACGACACTGCAGCGTAGGAGTACTCCCCTCGGGGCTGATTCTGTCAGACGATCACATCCCCAGCTAATCGGCCGGCCAAACCACAAAACAGGAGCTATCCCTCGGTGGTCGTGCCGTCGGTGGTCGTGGTGGTCGTCGCGAACGGATTGAGGATGAACGGGTTCTCCTCGTCCAGCGTCCGCTCCGTCGACTCGGTGGTCTCCTCGTCGGTCGTGCCGGTCTCCGTGGTCGTGGTCTCCGAAGAGGTGGTGGTCACGGTGGACGGTGTGGTGTACGACCTGGTCGTGCGCGATGTGCTGGTCGACGTACTCGTCGAGGCCGAGTAGCCGGAGTAGTACTGCGGACCGTAGGACGGGTCGACCGAGTTCTCCGCGGTCTGCATGACGGCGTAGATCAGGATGCCGATCGCCAGGACACCGGCGACGCCGGCGGTGACGACCGCCCACGATTCCTCGTACCACTCGCCGCGCTGGTCGTCTGCCACAGGCGCTGATGCTAACGAGCTTTCAGCCCGCCACTATCGAATCACCCCGGACTGTGATCACCGCCGGGGCCAACGGCTCCTTCGCCGGGCCGGTGACGACCGCCCCGTCGAGTCCGAAGATGCTGCCGTGACATGGACAGATGAGCTGCGCGCCATCGACCTTGGACACCTCGCATCCGGCGTGCGGGCAGACCGCCGAGAATCCGCTGAACTGGCCGGCCTCGGGCTGGGTCAGCACGATGCCGTCGACGATCAGCGCCGATCCCAGCGGTACCTCGGCGGTCCTGGCGAGCGGTCCCGCGGGTGTTTCGGGCGGTGTGGCCGTGTCCTCCTTGCCACCGCAGGCGACCAGTGCGCCCGCTCCCATTACGACACCGGCGCACATCAGCGCCTGTCTGCGCGCCATCTGCGGAGTCATGCCGTCATTGTCGGCTGTTCAGCGCCGGAAAACCATCAAACGCAGCGCCGTGTACATGTAGATCCCCTCGCAACCGCCCGCGAGGATCCTGGCCAGGTGATACTGCAGCCCGGCCGCCACCAGGGTGGTGGGCAGCGCGACGATGAACGCCGCGTAGTTGACGGCGACCACCACCACGTAGATCACCAGCTGCGGGCCGACGGTGGCGTGCGAGCGGAAGTTCAGGGTGCGGTTCAGGAAGAAGGCCAGCGCGAACGCGCAGACGTACCCCACCGTGAGCGCGACCGGCAGCGCCACCGCAAAGCCGCTGTGCAGCACCGTCAACAGCACCATGTCCACCCCGAAGGTGAAGCTGTTGATCAGGACGAAGCCCAGAAAGGTCGGCGCGACGAGCGAATTCAGACCGAGGGGCAGTCTCGCGGTGACCCGTTCACAGAACAGGTGGAACCGCGCGACGATACCGGTCGGCGCCGATTCCAGGTGATCGATATCGCCGGTCACACCATGACTGTCCCACCGTCAGGTGACGGCAGCGTGATGCCCGGGCTAACGGCTGGACGGACCGATCGGAAGGGTTGTCCCCGTTTCCTGCTCGGCGAACTGGAACACCCGCGCGGCGACGGCGTAATCGGAGGCCAGTGCCGAACGCCCGATCAGCGCCGGAACGCCCCGCAGGCCGAAGCGGCCGTCCACCCCGACGAAGCTGCCCGGCGGGATCGGTTCGGTGATGCAGTACAGCGTGGTGGCGGCACTGGCGTCGACATCGGAGGCCACCACCCCGGCCACCACGTTGACGCCGCGCTGCAGGACGCCCATCAACGGTGACTGGAACACGTTCGGCAGGTTCGAGTTGACCCAGCCCGGATGGGTGAGGTGGCTGACGATCGGAGACTGGGCGGCGCGCAGGCGGCGGTCCAGTTCCAGACCCCACAGCATCCCGACCAGCTTGGACCGGGCGTAGGCGCCCATCACCGTCCACTTGTTCGTCCGCAGATGCATATCGTCCAAGCGCAGCGTCGCCGATTCGTGTGCCTGCGAACCGACGTTGATCACCTGCGCGCGCACCCGGTCCAGCAGCAGATTGGTCAGGGCGAACGGACCGAGCACATTGGTGCCGATCGTGGTCTCGAAACCGTCGACGGTCTCGGTGCGGCTCTCGGTGAGGGTTCCGGCGTTGTTGATGAGAATGTCGACGTCGGCGATACCCCGCTCGTCGAGCAGCCCCGGAAAGGCGCGCACCGATGACAGGTCGGCCAGATCCAGGCGGACCACCGAGGTGTGCCCGCCGATCTCGCCGGCGCGCTGCGCCCCGAGTTCGGTGTTGCGCACCGCCATCACGACATGTGCCCCGGCCCGCGTCAGCGCCGC
>JBPPMV010000598.1:0-18402 GCA_051306235.1 Mycobacterium sp.
ACGGACAGCCCCGGCTTCATCCGGGCGATGGCCAAGCTCGAGCAGGCCGCCGAGCTCAAGGTGCCCGCTGCGCTGGCCGTGGATTCGGTGCGCTACAACATCATCGACGCGGATGCCCGGGCGCAGTGGGCCAGCAGGGTGTCCGCGCCCATGCTGGCCGGCGCCTTCGCGGTGACCTGGGAGTGGGAGAACACCGCACTGACCGCCGAGCTCATCGAATATCACAGCGCCCGAGGGAGTTTCAGCACCGGTTCGGGCGGCCAGGATGAAGCGCCGATATGGGCCGGAGCCCAGGCCGTGCTCGTCGACGCCGACTCCGAATTGCCCGATTGGGCCCTCGCCGACGTCGCCGCCGGCACGGTCACCGGCGGTACGCCTCTGACCAGACTTGGACCGCTTCCGCCGCTGCAGATGGACCCCGGCGCCGACCCGATCCTGGGGCACTATCGGGCCCTGGCACGGCAACGCTATGGCCGTGAGATCACCACCGACGAACCCGCCTGGCCCACATGGTCGTGACCGACCCGATCACCCTGGTACTGCGGTTCGCCGACGTCGGCATCGCCACCTACGCCAGCCTGCGCATCGTCGGGCAACCGGAGCGGACCGTCACCTGGGTGGTCGAGGAGACGATCCTGCTGGCGGCCTTGGAGGAGATCGCCGCCGCTCTGCCGGACCCCCGCGATGCCGAGACGCCGGTCGACGCCCTGCAGCGGGCGCTGTCCCATGGTGCGTTCACCACCGTCGACGCCGAGCTGACCCTGGCCTACCGGTTGGGGGTGCTGTTGATCGCATCGTCCGGCTGGGATCTGCTGCAGGAGTGCATCGGCGATCCACGGGCGGTGCTGTTCGTCACCCCCAGCGCGCGGCTGGGCCGGATCCCTTGGGGTCTGCTCGCTTTGCCCGCGGTGCGCCCCGAGGTGGTCGCGATGCTGTCGGCCCGGCAGGAGGCCATCACCCCGGACGGGCCACAGCCCGCCCGGATTCCGTGGCCGCCGGGGGGGATCGGCGAGCTCACCGAAGGCTTTCGACTCCTCGAACTCGTCGATGTGCTGATGGCGGTGCCGGCGAATATTGCGCATACTCGACACGTCAATGTGCCGCGCCCAGAGGGGGATACGCTGCTCATCCTGGATCCCCGGGTGCCCGGGCAGCGACCCGATTCCGCGCTGGGATCGGTGTTGGGGCGGCCCGCGCCGGATACCGTGCCGGCACGGCACTACGCCGATCTGATGGAGCGCCACCGGGTGCAACCGCGGGTCGACACCGCGGTGGAATTGTTCCGGCGCACCGATATCGACCGGCATTGGCTGGCCGGCGCACTGGCGGCCCGGCCCGGCCGGCTGGTCTATGTGGGGCACGCCAGCACCGGCGGCGACGGCGCCGAGCACGCCGCGCTGCACCTGGCGTGCCGCGCCTCGATCCCCGGCCACGCCGACCCGATCGGCGATCACCGCCCGCTGACCGCCGCGGACCTGATGAGATCAGAGCTGTCCTTTCCGACCCGAGTCGCCCTGCTGGCCTGCGCATCCGGCGGTGACTACCGCTTCGACGAGGCCACCGGAATCGTGGCGGCGATGGTGCTCGGCGGAGCGGAACTGGTCACCGCGACGCTGTGGTCGCTGCCGACCAGCGCCGGGTATCGGCGTTTCGTGCCCGGTGCGCATGGCGACCCGATGGGGGAGGTGATCGTGGCTGTCGACACCGCCCATCAGTCCGGCACCGATTTCGAGTCGGCGTGCGCGGTGAACCGTTGGCAGCGCGCGCAATTGCGGCAGTGGCGGGCGGGCGACACCAGCGCCGCCCCGGTGTACTGGGCGGCGCTGGTCAGTTTCGCGGTCCCTCAAGCAGGAGGTACGCACACCGCGACGGCGGATTCGTCACCGCGCCGGTAGTACGCGTCGACGACACTGCCCGGGCTGACCCGGTCCAGGGCGGTCGCGGGAACGAGCGTCGTCTCGTGGGCCGGGAACTGGCCGCCACCTGGCCGCTGCACCATCAGATCGAGGACGACCTCGCGGTGATCCTCCCGCTCGGCACCGGTGGTGTGGGCAGCCGTCACGACACCGCTGGCCTTGGTGCCGTGCCGGATGAGCTGGAGTTGGGCCTCGGTCACCAGGCCCTTGTCCACCAGCATGCGGTCGAATGCGGCACGGATCGCCGCCATATCGTCGGCCAGCGACAGCTGTTCACGCGACTCCGGATCGAAGGCCACCAGCAGGACCGCGCCGGGCCGGATCTCGGCCACCACCGGGTCGTCCGCGCCGCCGCGCAGTCGGCCGGTGAACTTCTGGCCGCACACGCTTTCGACCTCGACGGTGATCCGGTCGGTGACCGCGCGGACGGTGCCGATCGCGACGGCCGGCGGTGCCGCGGGCCGGGGCGCCGATCGACCTCGGGGCAGCACGGCGAGCACGGCAGCGCCGATGACGGCGAACACGACGGAGAACAGGAGGATGAGCAGCGTCTCGGGCATGGGAACAGCGTCGACCGGTGGTGCAGCTACCGAACCCAACTTTCCGCCGGTTCGGGCCGAGCGCAGCGACGGGTGCCTATCCTGATCGGGTGAGTACCGTTCCGGAGACAGCGCCTCGGGTCGCCGACGCGCCACCCGCGCAGCCGCGCCGAGCCGTGCTCGATCGCGCCTGGCGGGCACTGGGCCCGGGCGTGCAGATACTCAGCAGCGAGGATGGCGGCCCGCTCAGCCGGACCGTCAAACGCATCCTCGACCCGCTGGTACTGCGGCTGCGGTCCAATCCGCAGTACTCGACCCCGGTGGTGTCCGGCGCGGTGGCCACCGAGATGCACCAGCTCATCCTCGGGCATCGCGACCAGTTGTGCGCCACCGCATCCTGGTTCGAGGTGCTCAAGCTGCAGCGTCGCAAACTGCGGCTGACCACCGGCAACGCCCAGGAACTCTACTTCCCGGTGTGTTTCGAGCTCGCAGTCACCAAAGGTGAACCAGTACACAATGATTCGGATACCGCGGAGACCATTCTGCGCGGTATCCACGGCGACCGGGACCGCACCGCCATCGAAGTGCTCAACCGCCATATCGCCGATGACGCAGTGGTCGGCGCGCTGTCGCGTCAACTGCAGCGCAGCTGGTCCGATGTGCGGCCCTCGACCGCGATCACCGATCCGTTCCTGGCCGGCCTGACCACCGTGCTCGGCGACGCCGACGGACACCGCGAATCGGTGGCCCGACAACGGGTCTGGACGGCACTGATCGCCGACGCGACACCCTACAACCTCGGCGCCCGGGCCCGTGAACCGGAACCCGAGCTGCCCTGGTCGCTGATCGCGATCGGGCTGAGTTCGGCGCTGCCCCAGCCGCCGCCGCCCGTGCAGGGCGGCACCGACACCGACCGGCCGCTCAATCGCAGCGTCGTCGACCGGGTGCGCGCCACCCTGCGCCGCGCCCTGGACCGCGACGAGCTACCCGACGTCCCGTTGCTGTGCGCCGAGGAGGTGGACCGGGCCTGCTCGCCATGGGGTCTGCTGGCCGAGGACATCCAGGCCACCCTGGTCGCGGGCATCGAGGTGGCCGTCGAATTGGCGCCGCTGGCCGAGGCTGCGCCCCGTTACCGGCTCGCCGCCCAGATCCAGGCGCGGGTCCGCAAGGAGGCCTATGTGCTGCATGCGCGCCGCTACCTGGCCGGCACCGACGGCACCCCGTTGCACCCACGTCAGCAGCAGGTGGTCAATGATCTCGGTACGTTCGCCCGGCCCTACCTGAGCCGGCTGTGGGCCCGTCTGCACGGACGTGACGTCTGGCAGGAATCCTGCGCCGATGTCGACGATGTGCGGGCGTTGCTGGAAGGGGTCGCCCGTTCGGTGAGCCTGGATCACCGGCAGCGGATCAAGGCGATGCTGGAACTGGAGGCGGCCCGATGAAATTGGTTGCCGAAGCGGGGTTGTGGACCATCGGCACGCAGGTGTCGGCGCCGCCGGCGGTCGCGGTGCTGGAAGTCGCCGGCGCGGTGCTGGAGTGGCCCGTCGACGGCCCGGCCGGGCCGGCGAAACTGACCTTCACCGACGTCGCGGCCGCAGACTGGCTGTGGCGGGTGGCCGGCGAACGGGGGCACGTCGCCGTGGTGGAGGCCGTACGCGGCCGGTCGGCCGACCGGCAGGTCAGCGTCGACGTCGCCGGCCTCGAGCTGTCCGTGGACGGGCTGGCGCCGTTGCGGCGGCTGGCGATCGGGCATTGGCTGCGCCGCTGGTGGCCGGCCAGCGTCCGGGATGGTATTGCGGAACTGGACGCGGCGCTGCTTGATGCCGAGATCGCCGTCCTGACCGCTGCCGCCCAGGAGTACTTCGCTGAGGACACCTTCGATTCCGAGATTTCCGGCCTGCTGGAACCACACCGCACGGCTTTCGCGGCGCACCTGCACGAAGGTGACCCGCGGGTCGCCGAGCTGGTCGAGCGCTGTGCCGAACTGGCCGACTGGTCTGATCTCGCGGTGCAACCGCTCGCCGCGGGCAGCAGGGACGATTACGCCTTGGCGGCCGGCGAATCCACTCCGCGGGGCGCCGCGGGGATCGCCTCCGGTAGCGATTCGGTCGCGTGGAGTGCGGTACCGCCAGCGATGTTCGATGCCGCAGAAGGCACCGTGGCGTGGTCGATCGTCCCCACGGCAGCCGGCGGCGCGGCCGCCGAGATCAGCGTCGCGGTCACCGCTCCCGCGACCGGCGTGTCGATCGGGCTGCGCGCCGGGGACATGTCCGCCGAGGGTGCTCTCGATGCGCGTGGGCGCGCGACGCTGACCCTGCCGATATCGGAATCGGCTGCCTGGAACCGCGATTGGTCGCAGACCCGGATATCGGTGGGCGGCCCCGGCGATCCGGGTGAATCCAGGGACGTCCGGGACCTGATCCGCGGGCTGGTCCGGTCGCGGCTGACGGACCCCGCTTCCGACGCGTTCCTGGCCGAGATCCTGGCCGCCGAAGCCGACTACTGAACGTATTCGGGTTGCGGTTGAACCCCCGAGCTCCGTGAATCGTGTACCTAGGCGGACGTCGGGGGAATTGTCGGCAGCGGCGGAAAATCTGTCGGTTTCTGTCAGAATGATTGCGCCGGTGCAGGGATAACGCTTGGATATGCCGACATGGGCAGCACAATGCCGCCTCAAACCGGAGGGCAATAGCCGAAAATGGCTGGAGAAGGTGCGGGTGGTCCACCCTCGGCGCACGCGCGAATCGTCGCCGAGTTGGCGGACGCCGGATTCGCCGATGCCGTCGAGGTCGGTCGTGGCGGGGCGGGCGTCGTCTACCGCTGCTACCAGACGGCCCTGCGGCGAAGCGTGGCGGTCAAGGTGCTGGCATCCGACCTCAACGAGGACAACCAGGAGCGCTTCCTTCGTGAGGGTTACGCGATGGGCGGCCTGTCGGGGCACCCGAACATCACGAACATCCTCCAGGTCGGGGTGACGGAGAGCCGAAGGCCCTACATCGTCATGCCCTATTACTCGGGCGGCTCGCTCGCCGAGCGGCTGCGCCGGTCCGGCCGTATCGGTTGGCCCGACGCTCTGCGCATCGGCGTGAAGTTGTCCGGCGCACTGGAAACCGCACACCGGGTGTCCACCTTGCACCGGGACATCAAGCCGGGCAACGTGCTCGTCAACGAATACGGCGAACCCCAGCTGAGCGATTTCGGGATTGCGCGGATCGCGGGTGGCTATGAAACCGCGACGGGATTCTTCACCGGCACAATAGCGTTCACCGCGCCCGAGGTGCTCGCGGGCGAACCGCCCACCGTGAAGTCCGATGTCTACTCTCTCGGCGCCACGCTTTATGCGCTCATTGCGGGCACGGCCGCGCATGAACGCAAACAAGGCGAGGAGGTTGTCGCCCACTACCTCCGGATCAGTTCGACACCGGTGCCGGACCTACGGCTGCAGGGCATTCCCGCCGATGTCTGCGCGACCATCGAGAGGGCGATGGCGCTCGATGCGGCCGAGCGCCACACGTCGGCTGCGGAGTTCGGTCGGGCGCTTCAGGCGGCACAGCATCACATGGGGTTGATCGCCGATTCGATGGCCCTCAGCGCCGCCAGCGATCAGCCGGCACTGCCCACCGACGCCACCGCGGCAACACCCGCCCCGGTCGCCTTCACCGATTCCTACCCGGCCGGCCCCCCAGCCGATTCCCTCCCGCCTGCCTACATTCCGCAGGCGGCGCCTTCTCCGAGCACACCCCCGCCGAGCATCCCCGCGCCCGTGCAGGCATCCGAGGATCCCACCCGTCATATCGCGCCGCGGCGTAACCGCCGGGGCCTGCTGCTGGCCGTCGGTGTCGTCGTCGCGGCGATCGCACTCGTCGTCGGCGGCGTCTCGCTGATCGGCACGCGTGATGCGGACGGCAACGCGGGCGCCGCGAACGCCACCACGAGTCCGGGTCGGCCGACGGCCGAGGCACAGGAGGGCTGGCAACCGCTGACGAACGCGCGGGTGGCGCGGGCCGCGACCGCCACGACGGAGGCCGACGGCACCATATGGATCTTCGGCGGCATCGGCGCCGATGACCGCGTCACGGGCCGGCACGAGGGCTACGACCCCATCATTGACGGCTGGAAGGGCAGCGACGATCTGCCGGTGCCGGTGCAGCACGCGATGGCGGTGACGTGGCAGGGCACACCGGTGGTGCTGGGCGGCTGGCGGACCGAAGGCTCGGACTCCACCGTCGCGACGAACCGGGTGTGGCGAGTGGTCAACGGGCGCTGGACCGAATTGCCACCGCTGCTGCAGCCCCGCGCGGCCGGCGCTGCCGCCGTCGTCGGTGACCGCATCGTGGTGACCGGCGGAGTCGACGCAGGCGGGCAACTGGTCACCGCGACAGAGGTTTTCGACGGGACGTCGTGGTCCCGGGCCGCGCCGATGCCGACACCGCGGCAACTGCTGAGCGCGGCATCGGATGACTCCGTCGTGTACGCCGTCGGCGGCACCGATGGCACGGCCGACCTTGCGACTGTCGAGGCCTACGACCCGGCCACCGATGTCTGGACGGCGCTGCCCGAACTCCCGGAGCCCCGTAGCGATCTCGGTGTCACCGTGGCCAACGGGCGACTGGTTGCGGTTGGTGGAAAAGCCGGCGGACAGGTCCTCGACGGTGTCGCCGCGTTGGACCTGGCCACGCTGACCTGGGCGGAGCTGCCGGATATGAGCACTGCGCGGCACGGGATGGCGGTCGCCGCCATCGGCAGCAAGATCTACGCGATCGGTGGTTCTACCGGGCCGGGCGACACCCAGGTGACCTCATCGGCAGAGGCTCTCACACTGGCGGCCCGACAGACCCAGCCCGACCAGTGGCGGACCCTGCCGGAGGCGCCGTCTCCGAGACTGATGATGGCCTCGACGGTGCTCGACGGCAAGATCTGGATCCTCGGGGGCATTCGGCACGGCGCCTCACTCGACACCGCCGAGACCTACGATCCGCAGACCGGTCAATGGCAGACCCAACCCCCGTTGCCGATACCGCTGCATCACGCGACCGCCGCCACATACCGCGGTCAGGTAGTGGTCATCGGGGGCGCCAGCGATGAGATCGGAAGTGCCTCCGACCGGGCGTTCGCGTTCTCCGGCGGCAACTGGTCCGAGCTGCCCGCACTCAAGCATGCGCGGGCGGGCGCCGCCGCCACCGTCGTCGGTGATCGACTCGTCGTGGTCGGCGGGCAGAGCGCGAAGCAACTCGTCGGCCAGACCGAGATCTACGACGGCCAGACCTGGACCGAGGCCGCCGATCTTCCGACTCCGCGTGAACACCTCGCCGCGGTTTCGGACGGGGTCTACGCGTACACCATCGGCGGGCGGTTCCTGTCCGCGGACAAGAACTCCGCCGCGTTCGAGCGCTTCGACCCGGTGTCCGGGGAATGGGTCCGCCTGGTGGACATGCCGACGCCGCGGGGGAGTTACGGTGCCGCTCTTCTCGACGGCAGGATCGTCGTCGTCGGTGGTGAGAACCCCACCCAGGTACTCGACACCGTGGAGGTCTACGACATCGCCGAGGAGACCTGGACCGAGGTCAAACCCATGCCGACCGCCCGGCATGCCCAAGCCGTCGCAGCGGTCGGTGAAACGGTGTACAGCATCGGCGGAGCGAACAGACCGGCCCACGAAGGTGCCGTTGCGACGATCGAGGCCCTGGACTTCGCCTAGTCCGGACCACGCAGCATGGCCAGAGTGACCGCCCCACGTCGCAGTGCCTCATTGGCGAGGCGGACCCGCCGGTCGCCGTCGGTCGGGACCGCGAACTTGTCGTAGAGATTCTGCAGGTGCTGCTTGACCGCCGCCTCGGTGACGACCAGCTCGGCCGCCAGCCGGCGGACCGATGCCGGTTCGGGGAACGGGTCGCCGGACACCAGCGGCCTGCACAGCGCGATCACGACGTCGAGTTCGCGCGGAGTCAGGCGGGGCGGCAGCAGCACCGGCTCCGCGGACACCGTCGCGTCGGCGAGCGCGGCGTCACCGGTGCGCCCGCCGTCCCAGAACACCAACCGGGAGTTGCCGACTCGCACCTCATCGCCCGACCGCAGCACCCGCTCGTGGCCGATTTTCTCGCCGTTGACGAAGGTGCCGTTGCGGCTCCCGACATCGCGCAGCGACCAGGCCGATCCGAGGTTCTCCAGAACGGCGTGCAGACGCGAGACCGTCGAGTCGTCCTGAAAGGACACCAGATTCGTCGACGATTTGCCGATCGTCACCCGGACACCCTCCAACGGAAGCAGCTCCCGTCCGGATGGTGACCAGACCTCGAGGTGCGACGACATGCCGAAATCCTATGCAGTGCGGCCGGCTGCGCCCCTGACCGCGGTCAAAACAGTCCCTTCCGGTGTCGGTGCGGACCCACATAGGTGTAGCTGGACCACCAGGGTCCACCGCACCGATGGGCATGACATGGACAACGACGATCGAGAGCTGATGCTGCGCAGGCAGAGCGTCCGGACGCTGACCGCACCTGAGATGAGTCTGGCGTACGGCGGCCAGGGTGGACACAACAACCCACCGACCTCCGGCCCGAAGGACCGGACATCAGGACCCACGACGACCAAGACGAAATGAGTCCGCCCGCGTCGTGAGGTGGCCGCCCCGTAACCCTCGGTTGCGGGGCGGTCGGCGTTTCGGACTGCTCGGCGAAAATGCGTCACCTTCGGCTGGGGTAGCCGCTCATACAGACAGTCAAGTAGATGAGCGCGGAGGTGGGTCATGGCCGGTGACGTCGATGATGGTGGCGTTCAGCGAGAAGGGGTGTTCCGGGAGCGTTGGCGCGAGCGCCAATCCGATACGGGTCGGCCCGGTGACCTAATCAAGCAGACCGGCTGGATGGACGGCGGTCTGTGGACGCTCGGTGTACTGCTCGTCGTCGGAGCTGTTGGGGCCGCATCAGGCACCGTCGCCCGGACCGAGACGCTGCCTGCGGTCGCGGAAGGTGCAGCCGTGACCGCTCCTCGCAGCGGCCCGACCGCGCCCCGGCTGGGTGAAACCGCACAGTTCCGGGATTCCTCCGGGGCCGCGTGGACCGCGGTCATTGTCGAGGTCACCGCGACCGAGGTGCACGCCGCGTTGCCCCGGCCCGTCGACGTCGCGTCGACACCGGGTGTGCTCGACGTACCGGCGGGCAGGCAACGGCTGATCAACGTGCTCTTGCCGGGGTTCTGGTGAACCGGCGCGCACGCGCGATCCCGTTCGTCGCGCAAGCCGAGATGGCCGACTGCGGCGCCGCCGCGCTCGCGATGGCACTGGGCTATCACGGCCGCCACGTCTCGCTCACCGAGATGCACGAAGCCACCGGCACCGGTCGCGATGGCATCGATGCGCTGCGCCTGGCCGAGGCGGCGTCGGCCTACGGCCTGCGTGCCCGCGGGGTGGCCACCGAGCTCGACGATTTGCGAATCCTGCCCCGCGGCACTGTGTTGCACTGGGGCGCAGCACATTTTGTCGTCCTGGACTCGACCTCGCGACGCGGCGTGACGATCGTCGACCCGGCGGCGGGCCGCTACCGGCTGACGTGGTCGGCTGCCGGTGATCTCTACAGCGGCGTCGCGGTCATCCTGGAACGCACCGCCGAATTCACCCCGGGCGGACGTGTCGCACCCGGAGCGCTGCGCCACGCGCGGCGGCTACTGAACCGCTCCAGCGGTATCGGCCGGGTACTGGCCACCTCGGTGGTGGTCCGGCTGATGGCGCTGGCGGTACCGGTGCTCACCGGCGTGGTGGTCGACCAGGTGGTGCCCGGCGACGACGGTCGGCTGCTGAAGGTCCTCGCGGCGGTGATGGCCGCCCTGATCGCCTATTCGGTACTGGCCACCTACCTGCGGGCGCATCTGCTGCTGCGCCTGCGCAGCCGACTCGATGTCTCCATGACGCTGGACTTCCTCGAGCACCTCGTCGACCTGCCGTACGCGTTCTTCCTCAAGCGATCCTCAGGTGATCTGATGATGCGCCTGCGCAGCAATGCGACAGTCCGCGAGATCTTGACCACCGGCACCATCGCCGCGCTGTTGGACGGCACGCTGGCCACCCTCTACCTGGTGGTGATCTTCACCCTGTCGCCCACATTGGGCGTGCTGGTGACGGTCCTGGGTGCCGCGCAGGTCGTCGTGCTACTGGCTGCGCGGCGCCGCAACCAGCACTTGATGGGGGAGGCGTTGGCCACCGAGGCCCGCTCGCAGTCGTATGCCTACGAGATGTTCTCTGCGGTCGAGACACTCAAGGCCGCGGGTGCCGAGCGACGTGCCGTTTCGCACTGGACCAATCACTTCGTCGACGAGTTGAACGTCTCGTTGCGGCGCGGGCGCCTGGAGGCCGCGGTCCAGACCGCGATCCACGGACTGGCGTTGCTGTCGCCGATCGCGGTGCTGCTGGTAGGCGCGCATCTGGTGGGCAGCGGTGCGCTGACGCTGGGATCGATGCTCGCACTGGCCGCGCTGGCGACGGGTTTCCTTGAGCCGCTGAGTATTCTGGTCGGCACCGCGCTGCAGGTGCAACTGCTCGGCAGTTACCTGGCCCGCCTCGACGACGTGTTCGACACCCCGACCGAGACGCAGGGGCGCGAGCTGCGGCACGCGCCACGGCTCGCGGGTGCCGTCCGGGCCGAAGGGCTCACCTTTCGCTATCACCCCCAGGGCCCGCCGATCGTGGACGGTGTCGACCTGGCCGTCGCGCCGGGGCAGGTGCTGGCCATCGTCGGGCGTTCGGGTTCCGGTAAGTCGACGCTGGGCAGGCTGCTATTGGGGCTGTATCCGCCGACAGCAGGCAGAGTGCTGCTCGACGACCTGGACCTGGACACCCTGCACCCACGCAGCGTGCGCTCCCAGGTCGGGGTGGTCACCCAGGACCCCTATATCTTCGGGCTGTCGATTCGCGAGAACCTCATGCTCGGCGATCCCAGCCTGTCGCTGGACCGTCTCGAGATCGCCGCCGAACTGGCAGGCATCGCCGATGACATCCACGCGATGCCGATGGGATGGGACACCCCGCTCGTCGATGCGGGAGCGTCGCTGTCGGGCGGTCAGCGCCAGCGCCTCGCCCTTGCGCGAGCACTGGCCCCGCAACCGCGGATCCTGTTGCTCGACGAGGCGACCAGCAGTCTCGACACGATCACCGAAGCCGCCGTGCACGCCAATATCGCCGGCATGGGGTGCACCGTCATCGTGATCGCGCACCGTCTCGCCACCGTCATCGACGCCGAGCAGATCGTCGTGATGGACTCCGGGCGCGTCGTCGAGTCCGGCGATCACCTCCACCTGATGGCCGCCGACGGCCACTACGCCCATCTTGTCTCCGGCCAACTCGTCTGCGACGCATAGGAACTGACATGGATACCGCAACCACCGCCGAACTCCGACCGAGCGGATTCTTCGTGATGCGCGCCCCGCTGCTGCCGTTGGAGGAGCTGGACCGGCTGCGTGCCGAACCGGACCACTGGCGCACGCTGATCGAGCGCCCCGACGTGCGGGAAGCATTGCATCTGGCCTCACCCGGGCTGATGCGCCGAATAGCCGCGGGCGATGTCGGAAACCGGGTGATCGCATCGGTGACGGCCTATCTCACCCGGATGTGCACGCGCTCGACCCCGTTCGGGTTGTTCGCCGGTTGCGCGCTGGGCGCCGTCGGTGACGCAACGTCGCTGTGGGTCGATGGTCCGGACGGGATCATGCGGCACAGCCGGCCGGACACCGAGGTGCTCGCCACACTGGTCGAGCGACTCCTCGCGGACCCGGCGACGCAACAGGCGATGACGGTGGAGCCCAACTCGAGTCGCTACCACGCGGCGGGGGCGCTGCGGCTGATCGAGAGCCGGGTGCGCGACGGCCGGCGTGCCCACCATCTGGTCGTCATCGAGGATGACGCGCCGCTGCAGTGCGCGCTCAAGGCCGCCGACGGTGGCGCACTGGTGTCTGCAGTGGTCGACGCCGTCATCGATCACACCGGAGTCGAGCCCGCGGACGCCCGCGATTACGTCGCCGCCCTCATCGACGCGAAGGTACTCACTCCGGTGGCAGAGCCTGCGGTGACCGGGCCCGAGCCGTTGGCCCAGCTGTTGTCCACGCTGGAGGGCGCCGAGTTCGCGGCGACCGCCACAGCGCTGCGGCGAGTGTCCGACGAGCTGACCCGACTGGACGCCGCCGGTATCGGCAATCCGCCCGAGGCGTACGCCGCGGCGACCGCCACGTTGCTGGAACTGGCCGGGGACGGTGACGAGGCCAGGGCGGTTCAAGTCGACCTGCACCGGGCGGGTACAGGTCTCAGCTTGGGGCCCGAGGTGATCCGGCTGCTCACCCAGGGTGTGCAGGTGCTGCACCGGGTGTCCGTCGTCGGCGAGCACCCGGCGCTTTCCCGCTTCAAGGCGGAGTTCGCGGCGCGCTATGAGGACCGTGAGGTCGCACTGATGGAGGCGCTCGACGAGGAGATGGGTATCGGTTTCGACCGTTCGATGCATCCGGCAGCCGACGATTCGTCGCTGTTGCGGGGGATGGACCTCGGTGGCGCGCCCGTCGAGGGCGCATTCACGGCGCGTGACGCCACCCTGCTCGACCTGGTGATCAGAAGCCGCGAGAACGGATCTGCCTGCGTGGAACTGGATGCCGCCGTGATCGAACGGCTTGAGTCGCCGAACCGCTTGCCCTTGCCCGACGGGTTGGCGGTCAACGCCAACGTGTTGAGCGACGGGGTCGAGATCGACTGTGTCTACGGCCCTTCGGGCGCGGAGCTGCTCGGCCGGTTCTGCCATGGCGATGCGCGCCTGCACGAGGCGGTGCGGGACCATCTGCGCGCCGAGGAAGCGTTGTCACCGGGTGTGGTGTTCGCTGAGATCATCCATCTCCCGGAGGGGCGCATCGGCAACGTACTGGCCCGTCCCGTATTGCGTGACCACGAACTGATCCTGCTGGGCCGCTCCGGTGCGCCCACCGATCGACAGCTCACCGTCGACGAACTGACGGTTCGCCTGGACGGTGACCGTGTGATGCTGTACAGCCCGCGGCTGCGAGCCGAGGTGCGGCCCCGGCTGACCACCGCCCACAATCCCGCGTGGCGCGGGTTCGGCGTGTACCGGTTCCTCGCCGCACTGGCGGGCGACGGTGTGGTCGGCCACCTGGCGTGGGATTGGGGTGCGCTGTCCGAGGCGCCGGCGCTGCCCAGGGTGACATCCGGACAGCTGGTGCTGGCCCGCGCCCGATGGCGGCTGTCGTCGGCCGAGATCGCCCGGGTGACAGGGCCAGATGTCGCATCGGGCTGGGCGGACCTGACCCGAGGGCGCGGGCTGCCGACTGAGCTCTTCATCGTCGACGGCGACAACCGCCTCTACGTCGACACCGCCAGTGCCCCTCTCGTCGCCGCGGCCGCCAAGGTATTGCGGGGACGCACTGCGGCGGTGATCGAAGAGGTCCTGACCAGCGGGCAGGGGGCGGTTGCGGCCGGGCCCCAGGGGCGCTTCACCCATGAGCTCATCGTGCCGTTCGTCAGGGACGGTGAACCCGTTGCCGGCCCGACCGCATGGAAGGCACCGACGGTGCAGCGCGCCTACGGTCCCGGAAGCCGGTGGCTGTACCTCAAGGCCTACACCGGGACCGCATCCGCGGACCGGATCCTCACCGGCACAGTGGGTCCCGTGCTCGGGCGGTTGCGCGACACCGGCGTCATCGACAGTTGGTTCTTCCTGCGGTATGCCGACCCCGAACACCACCTGCGACTGCGCCTGCACGGTGATCCCGACACGCTGGCCACTCACGCCCTGCCCGCCCTGACCGATGCGCTGGCTCCTCGACTGGCCGACGGCACGGTGTGGAAGGTCGCCCTGGACACCTACCATCGTGAAATCGAGCGCTACGGAGGCGATCACGGCATCGAACTGGCCGAGCGGATCCATGCCGCCGACAGCGATGCGGTGGTAGAGGTGCTCGGACTGCTCGACGGCGGTTCCGGGGACGAGGCGTCCGATGCCTCCTGGAAGCTGTGCCTGTACGCCACCGATCGGCTGCTGGCCGACGCGGGCTTCGACATGCAGGAACGGCGCGACTGGGCCAAGGCGGGTGCCGTGGGCTACCGCCCCGAGTACCCGAATGCGCCCAGCCTCGATCACGGTATCGGCACCCGCTGGCGGACCGAGCGCGCCGACCTGACGCGCCTGCTCGACGACTCGGCGGACCATTCCTATGAGCTTGCGCGCCAGGTTTTCCGGCGACGTTCCGAGCGCCTGGTCCCGTTGCTTGCCGAGCTTCGCGAGCGCGCCGGCAGCGGCGCATTGACGACCCCGTTCACGGACATCGTGCACAGCGTCAGCCACCTCAACGCGGTCCGGCTACTGCGATCGGCCGCCCGGACCCACGAGTTGGTGCTGCTGAAATTCCTGGACCGCCACTACGCCGCCACGATCGCGACGTCGCGCTCCCGATGACCGAAAACTGTTGCTGTGCAGCAGAGAAGCTCGGCCAAAAAGTGTCTCCCCGCGCACAGTTCGCCCCTCTTACATATGAGCGAGGCCCACTGGGGCCACGACATCGAGAACACCACACAAGGAGAGATCATGAGCATCAACAACGACAAGCTCGCCCTGCGCCGCCAGAGCATCCGTGCGCTGACCGCTGATGAGCTGCGCATCGCTCAGGGCGGTCGTGGCAACGGCACCGGCACCGGGACCGGCAACGGCACCGGAACGGGCACCGGAAACGGCACCGGCACCGGCACGACCCATAAGACCAAGTAGTCACCCGGCCCGATTCGCGTGCACTGAGCAACCCCACCACCACCGCCCCATGACCTCGGTCATGGGGCGGTGGTCATTCTGCGTGTCGGGGCGGCCCGCGCCCGGCGCGGCCCGCACTTGCCTGGAAGACAGGAAAACCTTCCCCAGCGCGAGGGGAACTCTGGCCTTGCGGCGATTCAGAACCACCGCCGGAAGTCGCAGGATTCACCTATGACATCGATCACGGCACCCTCACACGGCGGTATCACCAGCGACGCAGACCTGGCCATCGCGGCAGCAACCGGCGACCGCGCCGCGCTGGCGGCCATCTACCACCGCTACGCGCGCCGGCTGCGCGACTACTGCGCGGGCATTGTCCGCGACCAACACGTCGCCGCCGACTGTGTCCAGGATGTCTTCTGCACGGTGGCCGTCGAGCTGCCGAAGCTGCGCGAGCCCGACAAGCTACGGCCATGGCTCTATGCGATCGCGCGACGCGCTGCTCTCCGCGCGTTGCGGGAGCGCAATCGTGAGTCCGCTTTCGGCGAGGTGCCCGACAGTGCGGCGACAGGCCCCGGGCCGTTCACCACGACCGCGCGCAATGAGCTCGCACAGCTGATCACCCAGGTGTCGGAGGGACTGAGCGAACGCGATCGCCGCGTACTGGACCTCGCCTACCGTCAGGGCATGAGCGGCGCCGACCTCGCTGACGCCCTCGGAGTGACACCGGAGTCGGCCAAGAAGCTGCTGCAGCGGCTGCGGGACACTGTCGAGCGTTCGTTGGGCGCCCTGCTGGTGGCCCGGTACGCCGAGCAGAACGGCTGCCTGCACTTGTCCGGCACGCTTGCCGGATCCGATGGGCGGTTCACCGTACTGATGCGCAAACGCATTGCGCGCCATATCGAGTCATGTGCGGAGTGCAGCGCGTACCGCCGCAGCATCGTCAACTCCGCGGCGATCCTCGGCGGTGCCATCCTCTGCAAGCGATGACCCGTCAGTGGGCGGCCACCTGCTCTGCGGCCGGACCGCTCGGCGCTTGGCGCAGCGCGTTCCTGGGGACGTCGGGCGTGCCGATCTGGCCGGCCAGCCACGGCAGTGCCTCGGCAAAGGCGTTGGCGGCGAAGGGCCAGTCGTGCCGGCCCGGCCTGCTGACCACTGCGCAATCGATACCGTGGGATGCGCCCAGGGCGCACAGTGACTGTGCGGCCGCGGCCGTCTGCGGTGGCGGGGAGGTGCCGGCGCCGTTCACGGCGAACCAGCCCGACACCCCGGAGTAGGGGCCGTGCCGGGTAATGACGGTGCTCGGATCGAAGGCGTCGTAGGCTGCGGCATTCCCACCGAACAGCCGGTCGATGGTCTGGGCCTTGGTGCCCGAGTTCGGGCCCAGGTCGCCGGCGATGTCCTCGAATGCCGAGAACCGCTCCGGGTGCATCACCGTCAGGTCGACCGCGCAGGTGCCGCCCATCGACCATCCGACGACACCCCAGTTCGCCGGGTCGGGGCTGACACCGAACTTCGAGACCAGAGCCGGAACAACATCTTTGGTGAGGTGGTCGGCGACATTGCCGCGGCGTCCGTTGACGCATTCGGTGTCGTTGTTGAAGGTGCCACCCGCATCGACGAAGACCAGTACCGGCGCATTGCCGTGGTGGGCGGCTGCGAAGGCATCGGCGGTCTGGATCGCATTCCCGGCTCGCGCCCAATCGGCGGCTGTGTTGAGTTCGCCCCCGATCATCATGATCGTCGGCAGCTGTGGCGGCGGGTCCGATGCGAACCAGGCCGGCGGCAGGTAGACCAACTCTCCACGGTGGGTGAAGCCCGAACCCGCGTCCCCGGTGTCGACCGGCACCACGGAGCCGTTGCGGGGCACCGTATGTCGACTCCGGAAGGCGGTGAAGGCGGCCATATCGGTCTCGTCGGGCAGCGGCCCGGCGGTCAGCTGACTCCATGCCGTCTGTGCGGTGGGCAGGTAACCGGTCCACTGATCGGCGGCCAGCGCCACACACAGCGCACAGAGCGGGACCGCCGTCAGCGCCACGGCGCGCCGCCACCGGCCATGTTCGCGCCAGCCGGATACCAGTGCGGTAACGGCGAATCCGGTCAGCCCGATCCAGACCCACAGAGAGTGCGGGGCGGGCTCGCCGGCCAGCCCCTGGCTCGCGATGTACCAGTGCGCGGCGAAAGCCACCACGATCCCGACGCCCGCCGCCGCGAGCAGCCGCCGGCCGCCCCGCCGGCGCAGCGTGGCCAGCAGGACGACGGCGGCGAGCACCTGGACGGTCACCGGCGCCCAGCCGTGCATCAGCGAAACATACTGCGGGAACAGTCCACTCAGGCCGCTCGCCACATCAGTGGTGCTGAGCGTCCCGGACATCGGCGTCGGAGCGGTCACACCCCTATCGTGGCGCTCATTCCTGCAAAGATGCTGTGACCACTCATCGGGGCTTGGGCTCAGCGGGGTTTGGCAAGTGGGAAGGGCAGGGTCTCGCGGATGCTGCGACCCGTGATCAGCATGACCACCCGGTCGACACCCACGCCGAGACCACCGGTCGGCGGCATCGCGTACTCCAGCGCCTGCAGGAAGTCCTCGTCGAGTTCCATCGCCTCCGGGTCACCACCGGCGGCCAGCAGCGATTGCTCCTGCAGACGTCGGCGCTGCTCCACCGGATCGGTGAGCTCGCTGTAGGCGGTGCCCAATTCGACACCCCAGGCCACCAGATCCCAACGTTCGGCGACCCCGGGAATGCTGCGGTGCGGGCGGGTCAGCGGGGATACCGAGGTGGGGAAGTCCTTGTAGAACGTCGGCCGCTCGGTCTGTCCTTCGACGAGCCGCTCGTAGAGCTCGAGCACCACTGCACCGGTATCCCAGTGCGTCAGATAGGGCACACCGGCGCCGTCGCAGAGACTGCGCAGCCGATCCAGCCCGGTATCGGGCCCGATCTGCTCACCGAGGGCCTCCGACACCGCGCCGTGCACCGTCTTCACCGGCCAGTCTCCGGAGATGTCGACGCGGATCAGGTCACCGTCGGGCCCCGGGCGCATGACCACCTGGGCGCCGTTGGCGGCTTCGGCGGCATTCTGGATCAGCTCGCGGCATCCGTGCATCCAGACGTTGTAGTCCGCATGCGCCTGATAGGCCTCCAGCAGGGTGAACTCCGGGTTGTGACTGAAATCCACGCCCTCGTTGCGGAACGCCCGGCCCAGTTCGAAAACCCGCTCGAC
>JBPPMV010000599.1:0-4564 GCA_051306235.1 Mycobacterium sp.
GGATCGGGCTGCCCGCCGGCCAGGCTGTCACCGAAATCGATCACCTCGGTGAAGCTCACCGGGTCCGGGCCGCGCAACGTGTAGTGCATGTTGAGCCGGCCGTCGGCGACGTCGTGACCGTCGATCACCAGGGCATCGAAGGTGTCCGGACGGAACGCGCCGCTCATGCGGAAACCCCCGGGTAGCGGTGGGCACCGACGGCGCTCACGGTGTGGGTCTCGAATCGCGGTGACACCCAACGGGCCCCGGTCGTCGCGGACAGCGTCACGGGGCGTCGGGAGTGGGTCACCGCGCCGAGCAGACCGGCATCCTGCAGCAGCGCCAGCCGATCCGATCCGTCGGGATCGACGCCGACCGCGCCGTCGGCGCTGTCGAATACCACCGCGCCCAGTCGCGGGCGGCCCGCCAGATCGCCGTCGACGGTCAGCACATCGGCAAAGCCGCGGGCGTTCAGATCGTGCTCGGCGAGATCGGTGTCGGCCTGACTTGTGGTGCGGGCGGCCATCTGTCGCCAGTGTGGCACCGGCCCGTGATCCGGCCCCGATGTGACGTCCAGCACCACCGGTGTGGAGGACACCGGATCGATCACCGCGCCAGACACCACGAACTGCGGGTGCCCGTCGATCCCGACCACCAGCACCCGCACCGCCAGAGCCACCGCGCCGTGACGGGCGGCCGCCTCGTCGAGGAAACCGCCCAGGGTGTCGGCCAGTGCGGCGAGCGCCGGGATCGGGGTGCCGTAGAAGCGTGCCGTCTCCTCGAGCCGGCGCCAGATGAACGGGCTATCGGGTTCGCGGCCGCACACCAACGGCAGGCTGAGCGACGGAAGGGCGCCCAGACCGGCGACGACGGTGGGTCCTGTGACGAGTGGCGCGGCGCTTTCGGATATGCCGACGGCCGACGTTGACACGAATTCCAAGGTACTCATGGACTTGCCGATCCTACCGCAGCCAGCAGCAGCGATACTTGTGCGATGGGGATGGCGCAGGCCCGGATAGCCCGGCTGACCGAGACCGACTGGCGGGCGTTCGCCGGTGTGCGTCTGCGGGCGCTGACCGATTCGCTGGGTGCCGAGGACCCGCACTACCGGCACGAGGCCACGTTCACCGCCGCACAGTGGCGTCGCAGGCTGCGGTCCCACGCGCAGTTCGCCGCCGTCATCGATGACCGGCCGATGGGTCTGATCAGTGCCCAGCGCCAGAGCGCAGAATCGGTCTACCTCTACTCGCTGTGGCTCGATCCCACCGCGCGCGGACGAGGACTGGGACGCACGCTGGTCGCCGAGGCGGTGGCGTGGGCGCGCACTCAGCGGGCGCGACGGGTGACGCTGCGGGTGCACACCGACAACGAGGCGGCCCGGGCGGTCTACGACAGTCTGGGCTTCACCGTCAGCACCGGCGAAACCGCCGAGACCGCCGAGACCGCCGATGAAGTCACGATGATGCTGAATGTGAATTGAGGTCGGGGCGGTACCGGTCCATCAGTGACCGCAGGCGGTCCATCGCCTGTACCGCACGGTCCTTGTCGACCGCTTGGATCGCCATCACCGGGGTGTACTCGTCATCGGCAAGGTCGACCCGCGCCCAGCGAGCACCCACCGGAAAAGACACGTCGACCACGTCGGACCACGGAATTAGCTTGTAGGCCAACGCATTCCGCACAGATATTCCGGCGGCGCCGGCACGCAGCCGGGGCCGGGCGAGCAGCAGGACCAGACATGCCAGGGTGATCCCGACCAGTGCGATGCCGACCTGGTCCGCGGTACGGAAGATCACGCCGCTGGAACCGACCTTCAGCAGAAATCCCACGCCGATATGCGCGCCCGCGATCAGAAAGGCGGCCGCATAGACGAAGTAGGGGGTGAGGTGGGGCCGGATCTGCAGCTCCCAGGTGACATTCCCCGGGTCGCTACGCCCCCGCCCGCCGGAGTCCCTGCTCATGACGCCAGGTCGCGCAGGACCAGCGCCGTCGACAATGCGGCGGCGGCGGCCTGCGCGCCCTTGTCCTCACTGGAACGCGGCAGTCCGGCCCGATCGAGGGCCTGTTGCTCGGTATTGGTGGTCAGCACCCCGTTGGCCACCGGCTTCGAGAGGTCCAGTGACACCCGGGTCAGCCCCTGGGTCACCGCGTCACAGACATAGTCGAAATGCGGTGTCTCACCGCGGATCACCACGCCGAGCGCGACCACCGCATCGTACTTGCCGGCCAGCGCCTGCGCGACGACCGGGATCTCGATCGCACCGTGCACCCGCACCACGGCGGGATCGGTCACACCCAGCTGCTTGGCGGCCCGCAGGGCCCCGTCCAGCAGCGCATCACAGATCTCGGGGTGCCAGGTGCTGACCACGATTCCCAGCGACACCGAGGACGCATCGATATCGGGCAGGGCCGGCACCGCACCGGCGACACCGCTCATCGGGCACCGCCGAGTTCACCGGGCTGCGCTTGGTCGTAGTCCTCGAGGCCGACCAGGTCATGGCCCATGCGGTCGCGCTTGGTCATCAGGTAGCGGATGTTCTCGGCGTTGGCACGCACCGGCAGTGGCACCCGCTCGGTGATGTGCAGGCCGTAACCGTCCAGACCGACGCGCTTGGCCGGGTTGTTGGTGAGCAGTCGCATGGAGCGCACGCCCAGGTCGACCAGGATCTGCGCCCCGATGCCGTAGTCCCGCGAATCCGCGGGCAGGCCCAGCTCCAGGTTTGCGTCCACGGTGTCCGCGCCCGCGTCCTGCAACTGGTAGGCCTGCAGCTTGTGCAGCAGGCCGATCCCCCGGCCCTCATGGCCGCGCATGTACAGCACGATCCCGCGGCCCTCCTGGGCCACCATCGCGGTCGCGGCGTCGAGTTGCGGGCCGCAATCGCAGCGCCGCGATCCGAACACGTCACCGGTCAGGCACTCGGAGTGCACCCGGACCAAGACGTCGTGGCCGTCGAACTCCGGGCCGGAGATATCGCCACGCACCAGTGCGACGTGCTCGACATCCTCGTAGATGGAGGTGTAACCGACCGCCCGGAACTCGCCGTGCCGGGTCGGGATGCGCGCCTCGGCGATGCGCTCGATGTGCTTCTCGTGTTTCCGGCGCCACTCGATGAGATCGGCGATGGAGATCAGGGCCAGGTTGTGATCGTCGGCGAAGACCCGCAGCTCATCGGTCTGCGCCATGGCGCCTTCGTCCTTCTGGCTGACGATCTCGCAGATCGCCCCCGCGGGCTGCAGCCCCGCGAGCCGGGCCAGGTCGACCGCAGCCTCGGTGTGGCCGGGCCGCCGGAGCACCCCGCCGTCCTTGGCGCGCAGCGGGACCACATGCCCGGGCTTGGTGAAGTCGTCGGCAATGGCGTTCGGATCGGCGAGCGCGCGCATGGTGGTGGCGCGGTCCGAGGCCGAGATACCGGTCCCGACGCCCACCTTGGCGTCGACGGTGACGGTGTAGGCGGTACCGTGCTTGTCCTGGTTTACCGCGTACATCGGCAGCAGGCCCAACCGGTCGCAAACCGCTCCGTCGAGCGGCACACACAGGTAGCCCGAGGTGTAGCGGACCATGAAGGCGACCAGCTCAGGGGTGGCTTTCTCGGCGGCGAAGATCAGATCGCCCTCGTTCTCGCGGTCCTCGTCGTCGATGACCACGACGGCCTTGCCCGCCGCAATGTCGGCCACCGCCCGTTCGACGGAATCCAGCCTTGTCATCCTGTGCCACCTTCATCAGATTCGTGAGCGCCCATCGGCACGCGTACACGCGCGCGTCAAACGGTTACATCAGTATGAACCACGGGCCCCGCATAGTTATTGCCCGCCGGTCCGGTGACGGACCAACGGGCAACAAGTGTGGGCTCAACTGCTAGAACACGTACTCCGCGGTGACGTACGCCGGGGTTCCGTCGGACTTGAGGTGGCCGTCGTAATACCTGATGGTGAACGTCTCGCCCGGGTACCAGGTGCCGGTCCGCGCCGAGGTCGACTGGTAATGCACCGTGAAGGCACCCACCCGATTGCGACCCACCGACACCACACCGCGGGGGGTGCGCTGAGCGATCGTGTAGCTGATGTCGTCACCGTCGACATCGACGACACTGGTGCACCAGTCCCCGGTCTTGAGGCCGAGCGTGCGGTTGCTGCCGCCGATCGTGCCCTGCGTCGGAGTGTTGTTGTAGGGGTGCAGTTCGACCGCCACATACACCGGGGTGCGACCGCCGCGGACATCCTCGGCGAGCACGGTGAAGCCGTCCACCTTGTCGGCGGCCAGTGCGTTGACCGCGGCGGCAGCATGACCCACACCGAGGTTCTGTGTACTGGAGTAGGTAAAGGTGCCGTCCTCGGCGATCTTGGCCGAACTGCCCTTGAGCGACAGAACCGTTCCGCTGATGAACCGGTGCGCGCCGGGGGCGGTGATCCTGCCCCTGGTGACCTGATCCCCCAGCCCGTCGACCGCGGACTCTCTGAGGTGAACCGTCGCCGTCAGGGGTGCGGTGGTCGACAGCGGCGGGGACACCCGCACCAGGGCCACCGTGATCGACCGGCCGAAGTCATCGGTGCCGACGATCGTGAAGCTGTCCGCGGCGGTGATGCC
>JBPPMV010000600.1:0-39945 GCA_051306235.1 Mycobacterium sp.
CTCCCCGTTGACGCTCACCACGTGGCGTTCCACATCCATCCGCACCGGGCCGGCCTCCAGCACACCGTCGGCGATGCCGATATCGTCGTTGTCCGCGCCGCGCCGCAGCACGGCCCGGATCCGGGCGATCAGCTCGCGCGCCGAGTACGGCTTGGTGACGTAATCATCGGCACCCAGTTCCAGTCCGACCACCTTGTCGATCTCGCTGTCGCGAGCGGTGACCATGATGACCGGGACGCTCGATCGCGACCGCAGCTGCTTACAGACGTCGGTACCGCTCATCCCCGGCAACATCAGGTCCAGCAGCACGATATCGGCGCCGGACCGCTCGAACTCCGCCAGCGCGGACGGGCCGTCGGACACCACGGTGGCCTCGAACCCCTCCTTGCGCAGCAGGAATGCCAAGGGATCGGCCAGGGACTCTTCGTCCTCCACGATCAAAACACTGGTCACGGCGTCGCGCCTTCCTTATTCATCATCGACCGATCGGTCGTCATGTATGGCCGGTATGGAGAGGGTGAATGTCGAGCCGGTGCCCGGCTGACTCCATAACCGGATGGATCCGTTGTGGTTGGCGGCAACATGTTTGACGATCGCCAGGCCCAGCCCGGTGCCGCCGGTGGCCCGCGACCGGGCCTTGTCGACGCGGAAGAACCGTTCGAACACCCGCTCCTGATCGGCCCGGGCGATGCCGATACCGCGATCGGTGACGGCGATCTCGATATCGTTGCCGCGCCGTCGTCTGCTGATCGACACCGCCGTCCCGTCCGGTGAGTACGCGATGGCGTTGGACACCAGGTTGGCGACGGCGGTGGCCAACAGCCGCTCGTCGCCCAGCACCCGGTATCCGGTGGGGGCATCGGTGGTGATCGCGATATCGGCGTTGTCGGCGGCCACCTTGTAGCGCGACAGTGCCTCGGCGACAACGGTGTCGACATCGACGCTGTCGAGCTGGGGCAGCGGTTCGGCGCCTTGCAGCCGGGACAGCTCGATCAGCTCGCCGACCATGCTGGCCAGCCGGTTCGATTCGACCACCATCTTCTCGCCGAACCGGCGGACGTTGGCGGGGTCATCGGTGGAGGCCAGCAGCGCCTCGGCGAGCAATGCCATCGCCCCGACCGGAGTCTTGAGCTCATGGCTGACGTTGGCCACGAAATCGCGGCGGGTCGCTTCCATCCGGGCCTGCTCGGACTGATCCCCGACGAACACCACCGCGAACTGGTGGTCCTCCTCGACCAGCAGGCGCACGTGGCCGCGCACCGACAGCCCCGAGCGGCCCGACTTCTGCTTCTTGCGCGGCGACAGGTCGATCTCGACATCGGCCCCGGTGGACAGGCAGCGCTGCACCGCCTGCCAGGCCCGGTCGTCGAGCAGCCGATCACGTACCAGGCCCAGCTCACTGGCCTGGTCATTCATGTAGACGACATCGCGGAATGCGTCGACGACCACGATTCCCATGGGTGACATCGCCGCGATGTGGCTGAGCATCTGCGAGATGGTGATCCCGCGGCCCTCTTCGACCAGCCTGCGGGCTTTGCGTTCAGCAAGTCGCGAGGACACAGCCATCCCCGCTGCCACGCCGCCCCCGAGCGCACACAATGCCAACGCTGCCGCCAGAAGCAGCGCGGAACCGACACTCACGCGAAAAGCGTACGCATCGGGTGAACGTCATCCCAGCAGCGTGCGGCCAAACGGGGACATGTCACACGGTCAAATACAGGAGTTCGGGCGCTGTTTACTTGCGTTCACCTGCCGTTTGGTTATTTGGCGCCCTGGGCCGCGACGGCGGCAGCGCCGGCGGCGGCGGCCTCCGGATCCAGGTACTTCCCACCGGGCACCAGCGGCTTGAGGTTCTCGTCCAGCTCGTAGAGCAGCGGGATACCGGTCGGGATGTTCAGGCTGACGACATCGGCGTCCGACATCCCGTCGAGATACTTGACCAGCGCCCGCAGCGAGTTGCCGTGCGCGGCGATCAGCACCGTCTTGCCGGCCTTGAGGTCGGGCACGATCTCCTGCTCGAAGTAGGGCACGAAGCGGGCCACCACATCGGCGAGGCATTCGGTCAGCGGCCCGCCACCGATATCGGCGTAGCGCGGATCGGTGTCCTGGCTGAACTCACTGCCCTTCTCGATGGGCGGCGGCGGGGTGTCATAGCTGCGACGCCAGGCCATGAACTGCTCCTGGCCGTACTTGGCCAGCGTCTCGGCCTTGTCCAGACCCTGCAGCGCGCCGTAGTGCCGCTCGTTGAGTCGCCAGTCCCGGTGTACCGGGATCCACAGCCGGTCGGCGGCCTCCAGCGCGAGGTTCGCGGTGATGATCGCCCGGCGCATCAGCGAGGTGTACAGCACATCGGGCAGCACGCCCTGTTCGGCGAGCAGCTCACCGCCGCGCACCGCCTGGGTCCGGCCCTTGTCGGTGAGGTCGACGTCGACCCAGCCGGTGAACAGGTTCTTCTCGTTCCACGTGCTCTCGCCGTGACGCAGCAGGATCAGATTCGCCATGGCTGGCATTCTGTCACGAGCCGCGGGCGTCGTCCCGGTCGATCAGATGCTCGAACGCCTGCAGGTTCTTCAGCGACTCACCACGGGCCACCCGCCACTCCCACTCCTTTTGGATGGACGTGCGAAAGCCCAACTCCAGCAACGTGTTGAAGTCGTTGTCGACGGCTTCGAGTACCTGCCCGAGCACCCGGTCGATCTCGTCGGCATCCACCGAACGGTTGGCCATCCAGCCGACGAGGTAGATGTCGCCGAGGTTGTCCAGCGTGTAGGCCACCCCGTAGAGCCTGCGGTTGCGCTTGAGCAGGAACTTGTAGACGGTCTCGAAATTCTCATCGGGCCTGCGGCATACGAAGGCCTCCACCCGCACCGAGTGCTCGCCGATGCTCAGGATGGTGTTGGTCTTGAGCCTGCGCTCACCGGGCAGTGCAACCACCAGTCCGGGCAGCCCGCCGTGCGCGCCCTTGTGATGTTCGTACTCCAGATCGTTGGCCCGCAGCGTCTCCTCGATGACGCTCTGAACGGTGGCGGTCATGCCCGCACCCCCCTGCGCAGGGCGAACCTGCGGCCGTTACGTCGGCCCGCCAGGTCACGGCCCGGATGACGGGCACGGTAATCGGTAATGGCGTGCGCGTAGCTGTCCAGCAGCCCGTCGACGGTGTGCGCCCAGGAGAACGTCGCGGCGTGCGCCATCGCGGCGGCCCGCATGGTCTCCGGGCCACGCTCGAACAGTGCATCGATCGCCCGCGACCAGTCCCCGGCGTCATGTCCGTCGACCAGCGTGCCGCTCACCCCGTCGCGCACCGCGACGGGAAGCCCGCCGACCGATGCGGCGACCACCGGGGTCCCGCAGGCCTGGGCCTCGACTGCGACGAGACCGAACGACTCGTTGTGGCTCGGGACCGCGACGATATCGGCGGCCCGGTACACCTGAACCAGGGCATCCCTGGACTGCGGTGGAATGAATGTCACGCGGTCGGTGATACCCAGTTCGGCGGCGAGTCGAACAAGGTTGTCGGGCGTCGCGAGTCCGTTGCCGGAAGGTCCGCCTGCGATGACCACCTGCACGCTGGGCAGCCGGGCGGCGGCGCGCAGCAAGACGTCGGGTGCCTTGAGCGGCTGGATACGCCCGACGAAGGCGACGATCCTGGCGTCCGGGCTGAGCCCCAGTGCCGCCCGCGCGGCCTGCTTGTCCCCCGGTGTGAACACCTGCAGATCGACCCCCGGGTGCACGACGTCGATATTGCGCCGGTCCGCATGGTGCAGCGAGACCAGTTGCTGTGCTTCGATTTCGGTGTTGACGATCAGCCGGTCGGCCTCGTCGACCACCTGCTGCTCACCGACGGCGCGCAGCGCCGGCTCCGGGGCGTCCCCGTCGGCGAGCGCGGCGTTCTTCACCGCGGCCAGGGTGTGCGCGGTGTGCACCAGCGGCACCGCCCAGCGGTCCGCGGCAAGCCAGCCGACCTGCCCGGACAGCCAGTAGTGCGAATGCACGATGTCGTAGTAGCCCGGCTCGTGGGTGGCCTCGGCCCGCAGCACGCCCGCGGTGAACGCGCACAGCTGCGTCGGAAGATCGTGTTTGTCGAGTCCCTCGAACGGGCCGGCCACCACATTGCGCACCAGCACGCCGGGCGCGACCTGGACCACGGGGGCGTCCGCCGAGGACGTCGCCCTGGTGAAGATCTCCACCTCGACACCGCGACGGGCGAGTTCCAGCGCGGTCTGCAGGACGTAGACGTTCATCCCGCCGGCGTCCCCGGTACCGGGTTGCGCCAGTGGCGAGGTGTGCACCGAGAGCACCGCAACGCGACGGGCGGTGTCCTTCAGGCGGGACGGTTCGGAGACGGCACGCACAATGACATGTCTACACCTGCGGGCGGAATGCCTACACCTGGGCCGGAATGCCTATGCCCGACACCTGCGCCCGGGCGCGGCGCATGGCGGAGATCGGGTCGGCGTAGAGCCCGCCCAGGGACACCACTCCCGCGCCGGCCTCCTGCACCCGGTTGCCGAAGGCCGTCACGCGGATATCGCGGGCCCCCAACACCGTCCGGGCGGCGAAGGCCCGCTCGACCAGCTCCATACCTTCGGGGTACTCGGTGAAGGCCTGCCCGCCGACCACCAGGTCGTCGGGGTTGAGCAGATCGCGCAGCAACGCGACGGCCTCGCCGAGCACCCTGGCCCGTTCGGCCAGCAGCACCTGGGCGCGCTCATGGCCGGCACGGGCTGCGCGCAGCACCGCGGGCAGTGTCGATGCCGGGCCCTCCGCGGGCACGATGCGCTGCGCCCTGGCCGCCGTCAGCACCGCTTCGTCACTGACGGTCGACTCCAGCTTGCCTGTGCCGCCCAGAATTTCGGAGTTCACCGGCAGCGCGGCGATGGTGCCCGGACCGCTGGAGGGCGAGTGCACCCGACCACCGATGGACAACGCGTAGCCGACGGTCTCGCGGGCGTAGACGTAGAGGCTGGTCCCGGCCTGCACGCCGGGACGGCGCACGCCGAGCAGCAGTTCAGCACCGGCCATGGCGTCGACGTGGGAGGCGACCGAGACCGGCAGTGCCAGCGTCTCGGCCAGCACCGGACCGACCGGAGCGTCGGTCCAGCCCAGACGGGCATGGTCGAGATATCCGGAGGTGCTGTCCACGACACCACCGGCGGCCACGCCCACCCACAGCGGGCGACGACGGTGCCAGCGGCTCAGGTAGCGCCGCGCACTGCCGGCCAGTGCGGCCAGCGCGGCATTCTGCGGGCCACGCGGGGTGGGCGTCTCGACGACGTCGAGGGTGCGGCCGAACAGATCGGTGGCCACGATGCTGGTGGTCTTGGCCCCGATGTGCAGGCCGAGGGTCAGGAACGGCTCATGGTTGACCTCGACCGGGACGCGGGGGCGGCCGATGGCGCCGGAGACCGCGAGGTCGGCGCGCTCACGCAGCACTCCGGCGTCCAGCAGTGCTGTGACCTGGCGGTTGACCGTGGCGATGCTCAGTCCGGTGACGCGGGCGATGGCATCGCGGGCGATCGGACCGCGCTGGCGGGCGGCCCCGAACACCGAGGCGGCGGCCACATCGGCCACCTTCAGCGACGGAGCGACGATGTGATGGCGGGCCATGAGTGCGCGCTTGGCGTGCACGGCGGGTGTCTGGCGAATGGTGGCGGTGGCGATGCTCACGATGGAGGTCCTCTGGGGCTGTGTCGAATGGGGTGGCTTCTGCCACACCGGCGACTCAGCGGGACCGGTTGGTCCTCAGGTCAGCAGGGCGCGGCGGGTGCGCAACAACAACACGCACACCGCGCTGCGAGAACGCTCGCCTGACTGATCGAGAACACGTCGTCAACGTAGCACGACTATCAGCGCTCGTGCGATGGTCGCAGCCGCGCGATTAGGGTTGTTCCCATGACCACCCCAACAGATCAGCGCCGCGTCGCGGTAGTCACCGGAGCCAGTGCCGGAATCGGTGAAGCAACCGCCAAAACTCTTGCTGCCCTTGGTTTTCATGTGATCTGCGTGGCCCGTCGGGCGGGTCCCATCGAGGCACTGGCGGCCGAGATCGACGGCACGGCGATTGTGGCGGACGTCACCGATCCCGCCGCGGTGGCGGCGCTGGCGCAGCAGCTCGACCGGGTCGATGTGCTCGTCAACAATGCCGGCGGCGCCCGCGGCCTGGAGTCGATCGCCGACGCCGATGTCGAGAACTGGCGGTGGATGTGGGAGTCCAATGTGCTGGGCACCCTGCACGTCACGAAGGCGCTGCTGCCCAAGCTGATCGACTCTGGTGACGGCCTCATCGTCACCGTCACCTCGATCGCCGCGTTGGAGACCTACGACAACGGATCGGGCTACACCACCGCCAAGCACGCCCAGGGTGTGCTGCACCGCACGCTGCGCAGCGAATTGTTCGGAAAGCCGTTGCGGCTCACCGAAGTTGCGCCGGGAATGGTCAAGACCGACTTCTCCCTGAACCGGTTCGACGGTGACGCCGAGCGCGCCGACAAGGTGTACGCCGGGGTTACCCCGTTGGTCGCCGAGGACATCGCCGAGGTGATCGGATTCGTCGCGAGCAGGCCCGCGCATGTCGACCTGGACCTCATCGTGGTGCGGCCGCGCGATCAGGTCACCGGCGCGACCGGGTCACGAATCAACCGACAGACCTAGCCGCCCGGCGTCGTGGTGGTGGCGCCGGTCGTGGCCTCGGTCGGCGCACCGCTCGGGGTGGCCGGGGCGGTGTCGGGAATTCCGGACGGGGGTGCATCGGTGCTCAGCGCCGACATCGAGGTCCACTCGCTCCACGGCACGGCCCAGTCCCAGATGTCGCCATCGGCGTAGGACAACTGGATCCGGGTGCCGGTCACCTCGACCGGGTCGCCGTACATCGCGGTGTTGAAGTACTGCTCGGCGTCCTCGGTGGACAGGTTGATGCAGCCGTTGGTGACATTGCTGTTGCCCTGCGCGCCGGAGCTGGCCGGGTTGGCGTGGATGAACTCGCCGTTGTTCGAGATCCGCACCGCGAACCGTTCGCGCACGTTGGCGTAGCCGGCCGCGGGGTTGGTCATGTAGAAATCCTCGTACTTTTCGGTGACCACGTGCACGCCGCTGCGCGTGACGTTGCGGTCCAGATCGCCCTCGCCGTAACTGCACGGCAGGGTCATGATCGTGCCCGCGTCGGTGATCACCTCGATCTGGTGCGACGACGCCTCGGCCTTGACCAGCTGGAAGCGCCCGATCGTGAAGTCCAGCGTGGAGTCGGCCGCACCGTAGGCGTCCGCGCCGAAGGCCACCCCGTAGAGGTTCGCGTCGACGTGCACGGTGGTCCCGGCCGGGTAGTACTCCTTGGACCGCCAGTGCACACGGGAGCCGCCGACCTCATCGGGCAGCCAGGCCCAACTGCCCTCCACCTGCGGGGTGGTGGTCACCGTCAGCGCTTCCTCCACCGTCGCCCGGTCCGCATCGGCGATCGCGGCGTCGAACTGCAGGATGATCGGCGCGGCCACCCCGACGGTCTGGTGGTCGGCCAGCTGGAAGACGGCGTTCACGGTGGTCGACGGTTTGATGGTGCTGAACCCGCCGGTGACCTGCACGGCCTTGCCGTCACGGCCCACCACCGAACCCGCCCAGGTGTACTCGCCGCCGTAGCCCAGCGGCTCGGTGACGGTGAACTCGGTGCGGTCGCGGTTGAGCTTGCCTGCGACCACCGCTCCCGCGGCATTGGCCAGCGAGACGCGCTGGAACCAGCCGTCGCTGACCTTCACCCCGGCGGCGTCGGTCGGCACCACGTCGGTGGACGCGTCATCGGGGGTCAGCGAGATGGTCGGCACCGCAGGTCCGGCTGCGTCCTGGTCGCCATCGGTGGCGCTGGTGCCTGATCCGGGGGTGCTCGCGCAGGCCGCCAGGAATCCGGCGCCGCCGAGCCCAAGGATGGTGAGCGCACGACGCCGACTCAGCTGCGCGTCATCACATCCACCGTTAGGTCTCACGTGGACCCAGCGTACCTAGAGGTTGCACCCGATCAGTACCGGCTCGGGTGTGAGTTCGATCCCGAAACGCGCGCGCACACCGTCGCGCACCGACCTGGCCAGTGCCAATACGTCTGCGCTGGTGGCGGTGCCGCGATTGGTCAGCGCCAGCGCATGTTTGGTCGACAGCCGGGCAGGTCCGTCGGGACCTGGATGCCCCTTGCCGAAACCGGACTGTTCGACGAGCCACCCGGCGGCCAGTTTCACCCCGTCGGGCGCCGGATAGTGCGGCACCCGGCCCTCGACCGCGTCCTGCAGCCGCTCGAAGACCTCGGGGCTCACGACCGGGTTGGTGAAGAAGGAGCCGACGCTCCACGTGTCGTGGTCGCCGTCGTCGAGCACCATGCCCTTGGCCGCGCGCAGCGCCAGCACCGATTCGCGTACCCGCGCCGGGTCGGCCGTCTCCCCTGGCTGCGCGCCCAGCGCCGTGGCGAGTTCGCCGTACCGCAGCGGTGCGCTGCGGCCGTGCGGATTCAGCGTGAACTCGACCTCCAGCACGATCGACGCGGACTGATGCTTGAGCACGCTGTGCCGGTAGCCGAAGCCCAGCCGGTCGGGCGCCACCCATTCAGCTGCGCCGGTCAAGCGGTCGAGCAGGCGGACCCGGGAGATGGTGTCGGCAACCTCGGCCCCGTAGGCGCCGACGTTCTGGATCGGGGTGGCTCCCGCGGAGCCCGGGATGCCGGACAGGCATTCCAGTCCGCCGAGGCCCCCGTCCACCGCGGTGGTCACCACGTCATCCCATACCGCGCCCGCCTCGGCGCGCACCACCGCTCCCTCGACGGCGATTGCGGTGTTGGCGACCGCGACCACGGTCAGTCCGGTCAGATCGTCGGCCAGCACCACGTTGGAACCGCCGGCCAGCACCAGGACGTCATCGCCGATCGGCAGCGTGGACAGCACGTCGACGAGTGCGTCGGTGGTGTCGCAGGTGATCAGCCGCTGCGCGACGGGCCCGATGCGCAATGTCGTCCACTGAGCGAGCGGCACATTTTCGGTCACCGCCGCACCAGCGAAATTCGATCCGGCCACGGACGCTAACGGTAGCCTGGCCGCCATGCCGCGTTCGTATGACATGGCAGCTGACTACGGGTGCGGCGTCGCACAGGTCTACGCCGCGTTCGCCGACAAGACGTACTGGCTGGAGCGCCTGGAGAAATCGGGCTGCGACGCGGTCATCCTGGACGAGCTGACCACCCGCGACGATGGCGGCCTCGAGATCGCCACCACCCAGACGGTTCGGTTCCACCGGCTCCCCGGGTTGGTCAGTGCACTGCATTCCGGTGACCTCACCCTCATGCGGGCGGAGTCCTGGACCCCCGTGCTCGAGGGACGGGCCTCCGGCGCCATCAAGGGCGTCGTGCCGGGTGCCCCGGTCAGCGTCACCGGCACCGCCGTGCTCAGCGCCACCGACACCGGGGCCCATCTGGCTGTCCGCGCCACCGTCGAGGTGCGCATTCCGCTGGTCGGCGGCAAGGCCGAGAGCTTCGTCGGCGGCCAACTTGCGGAGATGGTCCGGCTGGAACAAGAGTTCACCACGGCATGGATCAACGGACGGACCTGAAGAAACCGGTCGGATCGCAACAGGGCAGACCGGTCGGCAAGCCGACGCGCGGCACCACCGGCTACAACCGGCTGCGTCGCAGCGACCGCTGGCTGGTGCACGCGCCGCGGGTCCGCACGGCCCTGCTGGCCGCCACCGATCCGCTGGTGGTCGATCTGGGCTACGGCGCGCTGCCCACCACCACGCTCGAATTGGCATCCCGGCTGCAGACGGTGCGCCCCGATGTCCGGGTGGTCGGTCTGGAGATCCACCCCGACCGAGTCACGACCGCCCGGCAGGCGGCCACCGACGGTGTCGAGTTCGCGCTCGGCGGTTTCGAGCTGGCCGGGCTGCGGCCCGTGCTGGTGCGGGCCTTCAATGTGCTGCGGCAGTACCCGGTCACGGAGGTGGACAGCGCATGGGCACAGGTGTGCACCCGGCTGGCGCCGGGCGGGCTGCTGCTCGACGGCACCTGCGATGAGCTGGGCAGGCGCTGCTGCTGGGTGCTGCTCGATGCCGATGGCCCGGTCAGCCTGACTCTGGCCTGCGATCCGTTCGCCATCGACAAGCCCTCGGACCTGGCCGAACGGCTCCCGAAGGTGCTGATCCACCACAACGTCGACGGCCAGCCGATCCACGCGCTGCTGATGGCCGCGGACCGGGCCTGGGCCGCCGCGGCCGGGCACGGTGTGTTCGGGCCACGGGTGCGCTGGCGAGCGATGCTGGCGCAGCTGCACGCAGAGGGCTTCCCCGTCGACCCGCCGCGTCGGCGGTTGCGCGACGGGGTGCTGACCGTGCCTTGGGCGGCCGTCGCACCCGCGACCTAGGGTGGACATCATGCGGATTGCCCTGGCACAGATCCGGTCCGGCACCGATCCGGCGCCGAATCTGGATCTCGTCGACACCTACACCCGCAGGGCCGCCGACGCCGGCGCCGCGCTGGTGCTGTTCCCCGAGGCCACCATGTGCCGGTTCGGGGTCCCGCTGGCCCCGGTCGCCGAACCGCGCGACGGCCGGTGGGCCGATGGCGTGCGGGCGGTGGCCCAGCGGGCCGGTATCACGGTGGTGGCGGGGATGTTCTGCCCCTCGGGCGACGGCAGGGTCACCAACACCCTGATCGCCGCCGGGCCCCGCGCCGACGCGCATTACGACAAGATCCATCTCTACGACGCGTTCGGTTTCGCCGAATCCAGGACCGTGGCCCCCGGCCACGAGCCGACGGTCATCGATGTCGACGGCACGCAGGTCGGCCTGACCCTGTGCTACGACATCCGCTTTCCCGAACTTTATGCCGAATTGGCTTCTCGTGGAGCGCAACTCATCACCGCGCACGCCTCGTGGGGCACCGGGCCGGGCAAGCTGGACCAGTGGACGCTGCTGGCGCGCGCCCGCGCCATCGACACCACCGGAATCGTCGCCGCCGTGGATCAGGCCTACCCCGGCGAGGACATCGCCGCGCTCGGCCCCACCGGGGTGGGCGGCAGCCTGGTGGCCTCGGCGACCGGCGAGATCATCGTCGCCGCAGGCGACGAGGAACAGCTCGTGGTGACCGATATCGACCTCGCCGTCGCAGCGAAGGCCCGCGAGACGATCGCGGTGCTGCGTAACCGTGCACAGTTCGCTAAGGCACAATCGACTGCGTGACCGATCCCTGGGCCCGACCTGCCGACGAGGTGCCGCCGCCCCCGCCCATGCCGCAGCCACCGAGGCAGCCCGGGCAGCCCGAGCCGCACCCAGAGCCCGAATCCGAGCCGTCCAGCAAGCTCAAGCGGCTTTTCCGCGACCCGCTGTCGATCGTTCTCGTGGTGGTCATCGTCCTGGCGCTGGCCGTCGCCGGCATCATCGGTACCGAACTCGTCGCCCGGCGCATCGCCGATTCGACGGTCTCCCGGATCACCTCCTGCGTGGTACAGGACAGCGTCGACGTGTCCTTCGGGGCGCGCCCGATCGTGCTGCAGTACCTGAGCGACAACTACAACAACATCACCGTGACCACCGGGGGTGAGCGCATCCGCGAGGCCGAGGGCATGAAGGCCGAGATCGTCATCAACGATATCGAGGTCACCGGCAACCCGGCCGCGCCCGGGACCGTCGGGGCGCTGGACGCCAAGATCACCTGGTCGGCCGACGGCATCAAGCGCACCATCCAGAACGCGGTGCCGTTGATCGGCAGCTTCGTCAACGGTGTGACGACCAATCCCAGCGACGGCACCATCGAGTTACAGGGCATGTTGGGCAGCATCGTGACCAAGCCCGAGGTGCGGAACAACGAGCTCACGCTGACGGTGGAGGCGCTGACCGGGCTGGGCTTCGTCTTGCCGCGGGAGAGCGTGCAACCCGCGCTGGACGCGTTCCTCAAGCAGATGACGGAGAACTATCCGCTGGGCATCCAGGCCGACAGCGTCGAGGTCACCGACTCCGGGGTGGAGGCCAAGTTCTTCAGCCGCAACGCCACCATGCCGCCCAGCACCGGGCAGAGCTCGGACCCCTGCTTCGCGGGGATGTAGAGCCTCAGAACGGTTCTTCGGTGCCGCCGGGGTTACATCCGGCGGCCACCAGCTCGGCATCGGTGACCACCGGTCGCCACGGTTCCAGATTCCAGCTGGCCTTACCGGGCCGAGCGAACTCGGCGAACTGCCAGTGGCAGTTGAATTGTGCACGCATACCCGGGATATCGGCCTCCGGGGAGACGGTCAGGACCTCGTTCCAGGCCTGATCCTGCTGCAGCTGGGTGCCCGGGGTTCCGGCCTCGGCGCGGCCGGCCGCCGTCGGATAGACCTTCAGGCTCTTCAGATCACCCCACTGGACCCATTCGGTGTGGTCGATGTAGAGCGTGTCGGCATGCGCGAGCGGGGCGCTCAGCAGCAGACCCGCCACGCACAGCGCGGCGCCGATGATGCGCATCGGTCAGCGCGACTTTCCCTGGATCTCCAGCAGCTTCGGCCGTACGTCGACAAGGTAGACACCTGCCGCGCAGGCGCCGATGGCGGCACCGAAGCCACCGCTGATGAGCAGGCTCAGCGCCACCCCGGCACCCAGGATCAGCAGCCAGACCGGCTTGGTCAACTTGCCGGCCGCGGTGTAGGCGTCCGGTCGCTGCATCGCGGCATGGATGAACGAGTACAGCCCCACCAACGCCACGACAATGCCGAGGGCAAAGAGAATGGCACCCGCCAGGTTTGCAAGCATCACGCCTGCAGCCTATGCGGGTGCCATGAAGTTGGCGAACCTACTTCTGAGTGACCTTCTTGGCCGGAGCCGCCTTCTTGGCCGGAGCGGCCTTCTTGGCAGCGGGGGCCGGGGCGGCCTTCTTGGCCGGGACCTTCTTGGCAGGAGTTGCCGGAGTGGCCGTTTCGACCTTCTTCGGCAGCTCCACGCCGACCAGCTTGGCGGCACGCTCGCCGACCGCGCGGGTCTGGCTGGCGACGGTGCCCAGCGCATCCTGGGTCAGCTCGACGGCCTGGTCGGTGACCTCTTCGATACGGCCCGCGGCCTCTTCCAGCGCCGGCTGGTTGCGCAGCCGCTCCAGGGCGGCCTCGCCACGCTCCACGAGCTTGTTGTACTGGCTGGTGGCCTCATCGGCGTACTTCTCGGCGACCTTGCGCAGCTCCTCGGGGGTGAGCTTGTCGCGCAGTTCGTCGAACTGGCTCGGCAGTTCTTCCTGCAGCTTGGTGAGACGCGCACGGCTCTCCTCGACGCGGGTCTCGGCGTCGGAGCGGGCGTCGCCTGCACGGTCACGCAGGGTCTCGACGATCTCGTTGACCTTGGCCAAGGCCAGATCGGCAGCGCCGACAGCCGCCAGCAACGGGGCCTTGAGATCTTCGACGGTGGGCTGGGTCTTGTCGCTCATGGTGGTTCCTCTCAGATGGTGGACGGTTGTGCAGCGGGTTCTGTATCTCCAGGACCTGCGGAGTCGGTGTGCTCTGCGGTTTCGACGTCGGCTGTTTCGGCTTCCGCGTCGGCTTCGTTCTGCAGACAGAACGTGTTGTAGATATCGAGCAGCACTTGCTTCTGTCGTTCGGTGATCGCGGTATCGGTGACCACCGAGTCGCGTACCTTGCTGCCTTCGCTGGGTTCGAGCATCCCGGCTTGTACGTAGAGCACCTCGGCGGAAACACGCAGTGCCTTGGCGATCTGGCTGAGCACATCAGCCGACGGTTTACGCAGTCCGCGCTCGATCTGACTGAGGTAGGGATTGCTGACCCCGGCCTTCTCGGCGAGTTGGCGTACCGATACCTGCGCCGCCTCGCGTTGAGTGCGAATGAAGCCGCCGATGTCGTGCGCGGCGTTGCTCACCACATGAGCCAATTTGTCGTTGGCCACGACGCCGGCAAGATCTTCGTCCTGCGTCATGATGAACCCTCGTTCCGTCGGTTATTGGCTGACGGCAACAACGGTACGACCGGAGTGCTAACAATTGCAAGCACCCTGCTAGCACTCTAGAAAAGTAGTTGCGCCACCGTGTAGATGACCAGCCCGGCCAACGAACCGACCACAGTGCCGTTGATCCGGATGAACTGCAGGTCACGACCCACATGGAGCTCGATTCGGCGGCTCGCTTCATCGGCATCCCAGCGTTCGATCGTCTCCGTGATGATCGCTGTGATCTCCGTCCCATACTGGCCGACGAGGTGCTGAGCGGCCCGCACGATCCAGTTGTCGACCTTGTCGCGCATGTCGGAGTCCTCGCACAGCGACTCACCGATCCGCACCACGGTGTCGGCCACCCGGGTCCGCAGCGCCGAGGACGGATCGTCGACGGATTCGAGCACGATGCGCTTGGCCGCGGTCCACGCCGTCTCGGCCGCCCGCGTCACCTCGTCGCGGGCCATGATCTGCTGCTTGACGTTCTCGGCGCGCTGGATCGTCGCCTCGTCGTTCTGCAGATCGGCGGCGAACTCGAACAGGAACTTGGTGGCCGAGCGGCGCAGTTCGTGGTTGGGGTCGCGGCGCACCTTGTCGGTGAAGTCCATCAGCTCGCGGTGAATCCGCTCACCGAGCAGGTGATCCACCCAGCGCGGGGACCAGGTCGGCGAATCGCGCTCGATGACCCGCTCGATGACCTCGCCGGAATTCAGCGACCACTGGAAGGCGCGGTCGGCCAGCATCTGCAGCAGCGCCTCCTGGCGGCCCTCGTCGAGCAGGCTGGACAGCACCCGCCCGACCGGCGGACCCCACTGCGGTTCGGCGATGCGTTTGACGATCATCCGGTCCAGCACCTGCTGCACATCCTCATCGCGCAGCATCTCGATGAGAACCCGCAGCAACGTGGACACCTCGGCGGCGACGCGTTCGGCGTTCCGCGTGTCGGCAAGCCACTTACCCGTCCGCTCGGCGACCGCGGCGTCGCGCAGCTTGGTCTCGACCACCGCGGGGGACATGAAGTTCTCCCGGACGAAGTCACCGAGCCCCTCACCGAGCTGGTCCTTCTTGCGTTTGATGATCGCGGTGTGCGGAATCGGGATACCCAACGGGTGCTTGAACAGGGCCGTCACTGCGAACCAGTCGGCCAGCGCGCCGATCATGCCGGCTTCTGCGGCCGCCCGGACGTATCCGACCCAGGGCGCGGCGTCGCCACGCGACTGAATCCAGGTGCATGCCAAGAAGATGACCGTCGCACCGAGCAGGAAACTCAGTGCGACCAGCTTCATCCGCCGCAACCCGCGCTGACGTTCCTGATCGGCTTCCGAGTCGACCCCGGCCAGCGACTCCGCAAAACTTGTGTCTGCCACTCCCCCATCATCCGCTACCGCGAAAGCGGCTCGTCCACCGTAGTATCGAGGCGACCTAGTGAATGGAATCTCACGACTGTGGCACAGCAGAGCGCGGCGGCGGTGAAGACCGACGGCCGCAAACGACGCTGGCACCAGCACAAAGTCGAACGACGCAATGAGCTGGTGGACGGCACGCTGGAGGCTATCCGGCTGCGCGGCGCAAACGTCAGCATGGACGAGATCGCCGCCGAGATAGGCGTCTCCAAAACGGTGCTCTACCGGTACTTCGTCGACAAGAACGATCTGACCACCGCCGTGATGATGCGGTTCGCCCAGGTCACCCTGATTCCCAACATGGCCTCGGCGCTGACCTCGGAGCTCGACGGCTTCACCCTGGTCCGCGAGATCATCAGGGTCTACGTCGACACCGTGGCCTCCGAACCCGAGCCGTACCGGTTCGTCATGTCGAACAGCTCGTCGAGCCGAACCAAGGCGATCAATGATTCCGAGCAGATCATCGCCCGCATGCTCGCGGTGATGCTGCGGCGCCGGATGAAGGCCGACGGCATGGACACCTCAGGCGTGGAGCCGTGGGCCTTCATGATCGTCGGCGGTGTGCAGCTGGCCACCCACTCCTGGATGTCCAATCCGCGGATGTCCACCGATGACCTCATCGACTACCTCACGATGCTGTCGTGGAGTTCGCTGTGCGGCATCGTGGAGGTCGGCGGGTCGCTGGAGAAGTTCAACTCGCAGCCCCATCCCTCCCCCGTCCTGCCCTCACACCTGCTTGACTAGCGAGCTGTGAGCCCAGACAACACCTCGGAACTGTCGAAGCTGTGGAGCCACGAGCCACACACCCATCTGCAGTTCCGCCCCGGAGACAAGGTCTCCGAGATCGACGCCGATGCCACCCCGGGTTTCACCGGCTCCAAGAAGGATGCGCCTGCTCTGCATGCCGAGCGCAATGCCCGATTCGCCGGGTTACAGGAGATGCTCTACGCCAACAGCCGCGGCGGTGACAGGCGTTCGGTTCTGCTCGTACTGCAGGGCATGGACACCGCAGGCAAGGGCGGCATCGTCAAACATGTTGTCGGAGCCAGCAATCCGCAAGGCATCCAGTACCACAGCTTCGGCAAGCCGACGGAAGAGGAGCTCTCACACCACTATCTGTGGCGGATCAACAAGGCACTGCCGGCCGCCGGGCACATCGGCGTCTTCGACCGTTCGCACTACGAGGACGTGCTGATCGTGCGGGTGCACAACCTCGTGCCGCCGGATGTCTGGGGTACGCGCTACGACGAGATCAATGCCTTCGAGCAGGAACTGGTCGACGCCGGGACCACGATCGTCAAGGTCGCCATGTTCGTCTCGCTGGAGGAGCAGAAGCAGCGCCTCGCCGAGCGCCTGGACCGGCCCGACAAGTACTGGAAGTACAACCCGGCCGATATCGACGAACGGCTCAAGTGGCCGCTGTACCAGGAGGCCTATCAGGCCATGCTGGACAAGACCTCGACCGAGCACGCGCCGTGGCACATCGTGCCGTGCAACCGCAAGTGGTACAGCCGACTGGCGGTGCTGGAGTTGATGATCGAGGCGCTCAAGAGCCTGGACCTGCAGTGGCCACCCGCTGATTTCGACGTCGAGGCCGAGAAGAAGCGGCTCGCTACGGCCTGATTCCCGTGCCTTGTCTGCCCCGCGCTGAAGCTACGGGTATTGGCGCCATTCCGGCGCTATCGCACCAAAAGCCGTCGTTTCGCCGCCAACGGGAACCGAATGGTGCCGGCCTGCGTCCAACACTTGTGTGGGTCACATCGTTCTCGGCAGCGAAGCGTTGGCGTCCGGTCTCGCCACCCGACATGCGCTCCAGACCAAGTACCGCAAGATTCACCAAAATGTCTATGTACCAATTGATGTCACACTGACAGCACGTGAGCGGGCGGAAGCGGCATGGCTGTGGTCGGGTCGCAGGGCGGCGCTGGCCGGGTACTCCGCGGCGGCCGTGCTGGGAAGCAAGTGGTTACCCGATGACGCGCCGGCTGAACTGGCACGCCTCCGGCACCCGTCGCCACGCGGCATCCATATTCACAGCGGCGTCATCGCCGCCGACGAAATGGTCGGGGTCGGCGACATGGACTGCACCAGCGTGGCGCGAACCTGCTACGACATCGGGCGCAGACAACCACTGGACACCGGAATCATCCGCATCGACGCGTTGCTCAACATCACGCGCGGCGATCCCGATGATGTCAGGGCCATCGCCACTCGGTACCCCGGCGCGCGCGGGATCCGTCGACTACGGAAGGCACTGGATCTCGTCGACGCGGGAGCCGAGTCCCCGCAGGAGACCAGACTGCGCCTGCTGTTGGTCCGCTCGGGGCTGCCCAAGCCGGCCACACAGATCCCGGTCACCGACGAATGGGGTCACGTGCGCCGCCGTATCGACATGGGCTGGGAGGACGTGCTGGTCGGGGTGGAGTATGACGGCGAACAGCACTGGAAAGATCCACACGGGTACGCGGCCGATATCGACCGCCTGGAGTTCCTCGCCGCCTGCGGATGGACCATCGTGCGCGTCAGCAGCAGTCAGCTCAGGGACCGACCCGACCTGGTGGTGAGCCGTGCCCGAAATGCACTCGCCCGCTGAAACTACGGGTATTGGCGTCGCTCACGCGATATGGCGCCACAAACCGTAGTCTCGGCGAAAAACTAGGGCTTGACGAGGGTGAACTGGCCGATATTGGTGATACCGCGGCGGAAGAAGTCCGCACAACCGGTGAGGTACTTCATGTACCGGTCGTAGACCTCTTGGCCCTGCATCGCGATGGCCTCATCCTTGGCGGCCTCGAGGTTCGCTGCCCACATATCGAGCGTGCGGGCATAGTGCGGCCGCAGCAGATGGGTGCGCTGAAGCGTGAAGCCCGAGTCGTCGGCCAGCTTCTGGATGTTCTCGACCGCCGGCAACCGGCCGCCCGGGAAGATCTCTTCGCCGATGAACTTCATGAACTTCAGATCGCTGATGGTCAGCTTGATGTTGTTCTCGCGGAAGAACTCCTGGGTGTGCGCCAGGATCGTGTGCAGCAGCATGGTGCCGCCCTCGGGCAGGATGCTGTAGGCGCGTTCGAAGAACAGCGGGTACCGCTCTACTTTGAACGCCTCGAATGCACCGATCGACACGATGCGATCGACGGGCTCGTCGAACTCTTCCCAGCCCTGCAACCGGATGTCGATCGTCCGTTCGGTCTCGAGCTTGGCCAGCCGTTCGCGGGCGAAATCGGACTGCGCCTTGCTCAGGGTGATGCCGATGACGTTGACGTCGAATTTCTCGATCGCGCGCTCCAGCGCACCGCCCCAGCCGCACCCGATGTCGAGCAGCGTCATACCCGGCTCCAAGCCGAGCTTCCCGAGAGCCAGATCGAACTTGGCGTTCTGGGACTCCTCGAGGTTCATATCCTCGCGCTCGTAGTAGCCGCAGGTGTAGCCCATGGTGGGCCCGAGGAACAGCGCGAAGAAATCGTTCGAGATGTCGTAGATGGACTGCGACTCCTCGTAGTAAGGCTCCAGCTCGGACTCAGTCTTTGACATACGAAAGCAACCCTCTGTGTTCTGGAATTTGTTGCGGACTATTACCCACTATCGGGCGCCCCCACACGCACCGAACGACTGCACCTCATGTTAGCCTGGCTAACTTTGGGTCGAGCCTAGTACGAGTAGAACCCCTTGCCCGACTTCTTGCCCAGCTGACCAGCCTCGACCATGCGCAGCAGCAGCGGGGGTGCCGCGTACAACGGCTCCTTGAACTCCTCATACATCTTGTCGGCGATCAACTTCAGGGTGTCCAGCCCGACCAGATCCGACAACCGCAGCGGCCCCATCGGATGGGACAGTCCGCCGACCACGGCCTTGTCCACATCCTCGATGGTGGCAAACCCCGTCTCGACCATCCGGACCGCGGACAGCAGGAAGGGCACCAGCAGAGCGTTGACGATGAAGCCGGACCGGTCCGAACAGCGCACGACCTGCTTGCCCAGGACGTTGGCCGCGAAATCCTCGGTACGCGCGATCGCCTCATCGGAGGTGACCAGGGTGGAGATCAGCTCCACGAGCGGCAACACCGGGACCGGGTTGAAGAAGTGCAGCCCCAGCACGCGCTGCGGGTTCTGCGTGGCCGCGGCGATCCGCATGATCGGGATACTGGACGTGTTCGACGCCAGCACGGCGTCCGGATCTTCGATGACGCGGTCGAGTTCGGCGAAGACCTTGGCCTTGACGGTGTCGTCCTCGACGATCGCCTCGATGGTGAGCTGCCGGTCTGCCATATCGGCCAGGCTGGTGGTGAAGGTCAGCCTCGCCAGCGCCGCGTCGCGGTCGGCCTCGCTGAGCTTGCCCTTGGCCGCCGCGCGGTCCAGGGAGGCGGTGATGCGCTTGTTGCCAGCGGTGATCAGGTCGTCGGTGGGTTCGAACACCAGGACCTGCGCCCCGGCCTTCGCGCACACCTCGGCGATACCGCCGCCCATCTGTCCGGCGCCGATGACGCCGACTCGTTCGATACTCACAAGCACTCCCTCATCACGGCGTCAGGCCCCGCCCGCAGTGCACGGACGAGGCCTGACGCTATCAACTCAACTTTTAGTGGCTCCGACTATCGGTTCCACTTCGCGACGCTCAGTGGAACTGACCCTCTTCGGTCGAGCCGGCCAGCGCGGTGGTCGAGCTGGTCGGATCCACGGTGGTGGCGATCCGGTCGAAGTAGCCGGCGCCGACCTCACGCTGGTGCTTGGTCGCGGTGTAGCCGCGCTCCTCGGCGGCGAACTCGCGCTCCTGCAGCTCGACGTAGGCGCTCATCTGGTTGCGGGCGTAGCCGTGGGCCAGATCGAACATCGAGTAGTTCAGGGCGTGGAAGCCGGCCAGCGTGATGAACTGGAACTTGAAGCCCATCGCGCCGAGCTCGTTCTGGAACTTCGCGATGGTCGCGTCATCCAGGTGCTGGCGCCAGTTGAACGACGGCGAGCAGTTGTAGGCCAGCATCTGGTCGGGGAAGTCCGCCTTGACGGCCTCGGCGAACTTCTTGGCCAGCTCGAGGTCCGGGGTACCGGTCTCCATCCAGATCAGATCCGAGTACGGGGCGTACGCCTTGGCGCGGGCGATACAGGGCTCCACACCGTTGGTGACGTGGTAGAAGCCTTCCTTGGTCCGTTCACCGGTGATGAACGGCTGATCGCGCTCATCGACATCGGAGGTGATCAGGGTGGCTGCCTCGGCATCGGTGCGGGCGATGACCAGGGTCGGCACGTCGGCGACGTCGGCCGCGAGACGGGCCGAGGTCAGGGTGCGGATGTGCTGCTGGGTCGGGATGAGCACCTTGCCACCGAGGTGACCGCACTTCTTCTCCGAGGCCAGCTGGTCCTCCCAGTGCGAGCCCGCGACACCGGCGGCGATCATGGCCTTCTGCAGTTCGTAGACGTTGAGCGCACCACCGAAGCCGGCCTCACCGTCGGCGACGATCGGGGCCAGCCAGTTCTCCACCGAGGTGTCACCCTCGACCTTGGCGATCTGATCGGCGCGCAGCAGCGCGTTGTTGATGCGACGGATGACCTGCGGCACCGAGTTGGCCGGGTACAGGCTCTGGTCGGGGTAGGTGTGGCCGGACAGGTTCGCGTCACCGGCGACCTGCCACCCGGACAGGTAGATGGCCTTCAGACCCGCGCGCACCTGCTGGACGGCCTGGTTGCCGGTCAGCGCACCGAGCGAGTTGACGTAGTCCATGGTGTGCAGCTGGTCCCACAGCACCTCGGCGCCACGGCGGGCCAGCGTGCTCTCCTCCACGACGTGGCCCTGCAGGGCGACGACGTCTTCGGCGCTGTAGGTGCGCTCGATGCCCTTCCAACGGGGGTTGGTGTTCCAGTCGTGCTGGATCTGTTCCGGGCTCTTCGGCGTGCCAACGGTGGACATGGCTGCTCCTTTTGATTTTCAGGCAACTCAGCTTTTTGTTAAAGCTGCAGCGACTTGGCTGCTTTGCTATACCGAGGATGCCTTACCGCATATCCGCAGGTCCACCCATTTCGCTTGCCAATTTTGGCGAACGGTCGACTCACTCTTGCGAAGTTTGTTAAGTCGACGCCGAGCTTTACCGGTTCAGAAGCTACCGGCCGGTAGATGGTTTCCGCTGGTCAGTACGTCCGTACTGTTAGAACTGGCCGGGTCACAGCGTGAACAGTGCGGCGACCGCTTTGGTCTCGTCACCGACGGCATATGTGAGCGTCGTAACAGTGCGATCTTCGAGTTCCGGACCGAACTTGTCGGTCGAGCCCGCCGGATGCACATGCGAAACGATCTCGAGATCGTCGCCGAGCGCCACCGCCGAGTCGTGCTCGATGGTGACCCGCAGCGGCGCCTTCAGCAGTTCGGGCGCCTCGTGCAGATACTCCTCGATCACGCTCCAGTAGACGGAGTTGTTCATATGGTCGAACAGGTCGATATCGCTGACCCGGACCGGATACCGACGCACGGCCGCCGCGGTCTCCCGCGGACCCGCCTTGAGGTAGGACTTCCAGCGCAGCCGGTCCACATCCGTCGTCCGCCGCAGGCCGGCCAGGAAGTCATCGGAGATGCGCGACGGGCCCTGGGTTTCCTGACTGAAGTTGATCCAGAACGCCTCGGACTCCATCAGGCCCGCCCGCCGACCTTCTATGCGGACCCGCATCTCGCACCACCGGTTCGACGTTCCCGAACACCACCGGCGCAACCGCAGGGTGTCCTTGAACTCGATCGGTTCGATCAGGTCGATCATGGTGCGCCGGACGATCCACGCCGGATGGGTTTCCTCGTAGCCCATTTCCCGCAACTGGTCCGATCCGATGTCCTGGATGTGCCGGGTGGCGGCGTCGAACTTCAGTCGACCTTCGCGATCGATATCGGCGACCCGCAGCGGCCATTCCACATCGAACACATCGGGATGCGGATCAGGCACGGGCATCAGGATTTTCGCCAAGGTCATGGACACCAATATGACCTGCGAACAATGCAAAGCCAACCTTTGCAGGCTTGACTAGGCTGTGGGTGTGCCCAAGACATACGTCGGATCACGGGTTCGCCAACTACGCCGGGAGCGCGGCTTCAGCCAGGCTGCGCTGGCCCAGATGCTGGACATCTCGCCGAGCTACCTCAACCAGATCGAACACGATGTCCGGCCGCTGACCGTCGCCGTGCTGCTGCGCATCACCGAGGTCTTCGGGGTCGACGCCACCTTCTTCGCCTCCCAGGACGACACCCGGCTGGTGGCCGAACTGCGCGAGGTGACCCTCGACCGCGACCTCGACATCACCATCGACCCGGCCGAACTCGCCGACGTGGTCGCCACCCATCCCGCCATCGCCAAGGCACTGGTCAGCCTGCACCAGCGCTACCGGCTGACCACCACTCAGCTGGCCGCGGCCACCGAGGGCCGGTTCACCTCGGGCGGCTCCGGCGCAGGCTCCGGGACGATCACCATGCCGCACGAGGAGGTGCGCGACTACTTCTATCAGCGACAGAACTATCTGCACGAACTCGACACCGCCGCAGAGGATCTCACCATCGCGATGCGGATGCACCGTGCCGAACTGACCCGCGAGCTGTCCGACCGGCTGACCAGGGTGCACGGTGTGCGCATCGTGCGGCGCACCGATCTGGGCGAGGCGGTGCTGCACCGGTTCGATCCCGCGACCCGCACCCTGGAGATCGGCGGGCACCTGGCCGGCGGTCAGTACGTCTTCAGGCTGGCCGCCGAACTGGGCTATCTGGAGTTCGGCAATCTGATCGACAAGCTCGTCGAGGAGGGCAAGTTCACCAGTGCCGAGTCCCGCACCCTGGCCCGGCTCGGGCTGGCCAACTATTTCGCGGCCGCCACCGTGCTGCCGTACCGGCAGTTCCACGAGGTGGCCGAGAACTTCCGCTATGACGTCGAACGGCTGTCGGCGTTCTACGCGGTGTCCTACGAGACCGTCGCGCACCGGCTGTCCACCCTGCAGCGCCCGTCCATGCGCGGGGTGCCGCTGTCCTTCGTCCGGGTGGACCGGGCAGGCAACATGTCCAAACGGCAATCCGCCACCGGCTTTCACTTCTCGTCCTCCGGGGGCACCTGCCCGCTGTGGAACGTCTACGAGACGTTCGCCAACCCCGGCAAGATCCTGGTCCAGATCGCCCAGATGCCCGACGGCCGCGACTACATGTGGGTGGCGCGCACCGTCGAACGCCGCGCCTCGCGCTATGGTCAGCCGGGTAAGACATTCGCGATCGGCCTGGGCTGTGAACTCCGCCATGCGCACCGGCTGGTCTACTCGGAAGGGCTGGATCTGTCCGGTGGGCCCAATGCCACGACGGCAACCCCGATCGGCGCCGGCTGCCGGGTGTGCGAACGCGACAACTGCCCGCAGCGTGCGTTCCCTGCCCTGGGCAAGGCACTCGACCTCGATGAACACCGCAGCACGGTGTCCCCATATCTGGTGAAGCAGACGACAATATGACCGACTCCGATATCGAATCCACCCAGCCGCCCCGCATCCCGCCCGGCGGGTTCCGCGAACTCGGCCCGCTCAACTGGGCCATCGCCAAGGCCGGCGCCCGCCGCATCCGGGCACCGAAGTTCCACCTGATGAACATCCTGGGTCAGCACCGGCTCATGTTCCTGGCCTGGCTACCACTCTCCGGTTACCTGCTCTACGCGGGCAAGCTGGACCGCAAGGACGCCGAGCTGGTGATCCTGCGGGTCGGGCATCTGCGCAACAGCGAGTACGAATTGCAGCAGCACCGCCGGCTGGCCCGCAGCCGCGGACTGGACGCCGCGACCCAGGCCGCCATCTTCGAGGGGCCCGATGCGCCGGATCTGGCACCGCATCAGCGGGTGCTGATCACCGCGACCGACGAGTTCGTCATCACCCGGTCCATGTCCGCCGAGACGTGGACGGCCCTGTCGAAGCTCTACAACCGGGCGCAGATCATCGAATTCTGCACGCTCGCCGGGCAATACGATGCGCTGGCCGCCACCATGGCGACGCTGCGGATTCCGCTCGACTTCCCGGACTAAGCCCGGGACTCAGACGTTACGGCGGGCAGGAGCGCAGCGACCCGGGACTCAGACATACGTCACGCCGAGCACCACGATCGTGAACAGCACCGGGGCCACCGGCACACTCCACAGAAATGCCGTCCGCACCTGATCTTTGCGTTGGTAGGCGCGCCAGCCGAGGTAGCCGACTACTGCGGCCAGCACCACGATCACCACCGAGACGATGAGCACCCAGAAGCTCACATCGCCGGTGTTGATCGCCAGGGTGATGGCGAGCAACCACAGCATGTGCCCGATCACCAGGCCGCCGACGGCGGCGACGATCACTGCCCTCGTCGGCACGCGTACTCCGTCAGAAGTTGATCATGTGGCCGGCGAGGCCGTGGATGGCTTCCTGCAGCGCCTCCGACAGGGTCGGATGGGTGTGCACGTTGCGGGTCAGCTCGTTGACGGTCAGGTCCCACTTCTGGGCCAGCGTCAGCTCGGGCAGCAGCTCGGAGACATCCGGCCCGATCAGGTGTCCGCCCAGCAGCTCGCCGTACTTGGTGTCGGCGATCAGCTTGACGAACCCGACGGGATCGGCCAGGCCGTGCGCCTTGCCGTTTGCGGTGAACGGGAACTTGGCCACCTTGATGTCGTAGCCCTCGTCGCGAGCCTGCTCCTCGGTGAGACCGAAGCTTGCCACCTGCGGCTGGCAGAAGGTCGCCCGCGGCATCATCCGGTAATCGCCCAGGGTCAGCGTCTCGGCACCGGCGATGGTCTCGGCGGCCACCACACCCTGCGCCTCGGCCACGTGGGCGAGCTGCAACTTGCTGGTCACGTCACCGATGGCGTAGATGTGCGGCACGTTGGTGCGCATGTGATCATCGATATCGATGGCCTTGCGCTCGGTGAGCGCCACCCCGGTGTTCTCCAGCCCGAAGCCCTCGATGTTGGGCGCGAAACCGATGGCCTGCATCACCTTGTCGGCCTTGAGCTCGTCGGACTTGCCATCCTTGGACACCGTCACGGTGACCGTGGATCCGTCATCGTCGATGGACTCGACCTTGGTGCCGGTGAGAATCTTCACGCCCAGCTTCTTGTACTGCTTCTCGATCTCCTTGGAGACCTCGGCATCCTCGTTGGGAAGCGCGCGCGGCAGGAACTCGACGATGGTGACGTCCACGCCGTAGTTCTTCAGCACGTAGGCGAACTCCATGCCGATGGCTCCGGCGCCGGCGATGATGATCGACCCGGGCAGATCGCGCGACATGATCTGCTTCTCGTAGGTGACCACGTTCTCGCTCAGTGAGGTGCCGGGCACCAGTCGGGTGGACGACCCCGTCGCGATGATCGCGTTGTCGAAGGTCACCGACTCGGTACCGCCCTCGTTGAGCTCGACCTCGATGGTGTTGGCGTCGCTGAACTTGCCGTAACCGTGGATCTCGGTGATCTTGTTCTTCTTCATCAAGAAGTGCACACCGGCGACCCGGCCGTCGGCGACCTTGCGGCTGCGGTCGAACGCGGCACCGAAGTCGAAGGTGGCCTCGCCGCTGATACCGAAGGTCTTGGCTTCCTTGTGGAAGATGTGGGCCAGCTCGGCATTGCGCAGCAGCGCCTTGGACGGGATACACCCGACATTCAGGCAGACGCCGCCCCAGTATTTGGGCTCGACGATCGCGGTGTTCAGACCGAGTTGAGCAGCACGAATGGCCGCAACGTATCCGCCGGGGCCGGCTCCGAGTACGACGACGTCATAATGGGTCACGACAACACCTTATCGGTGCTCGCCGAAGCCCCGTTTTCGTGCCCGAGTTTCGTATCGGCCGGATCTGGGTAACGCTAAGCGGGCATTCGGACCAATCCGGACGTTCCGCGGTCCCGAATGCCTATGGATGTGTCGCTATGCGACCAAGAGGGGGACCGCAATGCCGAACGAACTGACGCCGCACTTCGAGGACGTCCAAGCCCACTACGACCTGTCCGACGAGTTCTTCCAGCTGTTCCTCGATCCCACACAGACCTACAGCTGCGCTTACTTCGAGCGTGACGATATGACCCTCGAAGAAGCCCAGCTGGCCAAGATGGACCTGGCGCTGGGCAAGCTCGGCCTGCAGCCGGGCATGACGCTGCTCGACATCGGCTGCGGGTGGGGTGCCACCATGCGGCGCGCGGTGGAGAAGTACGACGTCAACGTCGTCGGCCTCACACTGTCCAAGAACCAGGCCGCTTATGTGCAGCGCAGCTTCGACGCCATGGACAGCACCCGCGAGCGGCGGGTGCTGCTGCAGGGCTGGGAGCAGTTCGACGAGAAGGTCGACCGGATCGTCTCCATAGGCGCCTTCGAGCACTTCGGCTTCGACCGCTACCCGGATTTCTTCAAGATGGCCAACGCCGCGCTGCCTGCGGACGGGGTGATGCTGCTGCACACCATCTGCGCGTTCAACCCGGTGCACGCGAAGGAGCACGGCATCCCGGTGACCTTCGAGCTCGCCCGGTTCGTGAAATTCATCATCACCGAGATCTTCCCCGGTGGTCGACTGCCGTCCGTCGAGATGGTCAAGGAGAAGGCAGCGGAGGGCAACTTCACCCTGACCCGCGAGCAGTCCCTGCAGATGCACTACGCCAAGACCCTCGACATCTGGGCCGAGGCACTGGAGAAGCACAAGGACGAGGCGATCGCCATCCAGTCCGAAGAGGTCTACGAGCGCTACATGAAATACCTCATCGGCTGTGCCAAGACGTTCCGGGCCCGCCAGACCGACATCGTGCAGTTCACCCTCGCGAAGACAAGCTGAGCCGACGGTCGGCGAGCGTCTCGATCAGCGGTCGGGGGGATCGTCAGCCCAGGGCTGATGGGAGCGGACAGGCCGCCGAAATGACCTCGGATGCCTCGGCCACGATGCGGGTGCCCTCGTGCTCGGGCCGAGCGCCCGCCTCGTACTGCACCCCGGTGATCGGAGCGGCCAGGCCGGCGGTCTCCTCGTCGGAGAACACCCGGCCGCGGCTCAGAAAGCGCATGCCCTCCGGGGACTCCAGGCTGAAACCGCCGCCGCGCCCCGGGACGACATCGATCACCAGTTGGGTGTGCTTCCAGGCTTCGAACTGCGGGCCGGAGATCCAGACCGGGACACCGTCACCGACGTCGAGTACGGCCAGCAGGATGTCGCGATCCCCGACGATGAAGTCGCCGTCCGGGTAACACATCGGCGAGGACCCGTCGCAGCACCCGCCGGACTGGTGAAACATCAAGGCGCCGTGCCGGTTCTGCAGCGTGCCCAACAGGTCGGCGGCTGCCGCGGTGATCAAGGCTCGGCTGCTCATGTGCCCAGGTTACGCGCACGGTAAGAATTGAGGCATGAGTTCTGACCCATATCTCTGGCTCGAAGACGTCACCGGCGACGACGCACTGGACTGGGTGCGCATGCACAACGAGCCGACGCTCGCCGATCTCGGTGACGCCGAGTTCGAGGCCATGCGCACCGAGGCGCTGCAGGTGCTCGACACTGACGCCCGCATCCCCTATGTGCGCAGACGCGGCGAGCACCTGTACAACTTCTGGCGCGACGAGGCAAACCCGCGTGGGCTGTGGCGGCGCACCACCTTGGACAGCTACCGCACCGACGAACCGGATTGGGACGTCGTCATCGACGTCGACGCACTGGCGGCCGCCGATGACGAGAACTGGGTGTGGGCGGGCGCCGATGTCATCGAACCCGACCACTCACTGGCGCTGATCAGCCTGTCGCGCGGCGGCGCCGACGCCGTCGTGGTCCGCGAATTCGACATGCGGACAAGGGAATTCGTCACCGGCGGATTCGAGCTCCCGGAAGCCAAGACGCAGATCTGCTGGCAGGACGAGAACACCCTACTGGTGGGCACCGATTTCGGCGCAGGCTCGCTCACCGACTCCGGCTACCCTCGGATGGTCAAAAGGTGGCGGCGTGGGGATGCCCTTGCCGACGCGACCACGGTCTACGCCGGACAGCAGGCCGATGTGCTCGTCGGCGCGACGGTGGACCGCACCCCGGGTTTCGAGCGGACCATGATCAGCCGGGCCGTCGACTTCTTCAACGACGAGATCTACGAGCTGCGCGATGAGCAGCTGTTGCGTGTCGACGCGCCGACCGATGCCTCCGTCTCGGTGCACCACGACTGGCTGCTGATCGAGCTGCGCACCGACTGGGAGGGCTACTCCGCCGGGTCGCTGCTGGCCGCCCGGTATGCCGAGTTCGTCTCGGGCGCCAGGAATTTGATGCCCGTCTTCGAACCCGATGCGCGCACCAGCCTGCACCAGTACTCGTGGACCCGGGACAGGCTCGTGGTCGTCACGCTCGCCGATGTCGCCAGCCGCGTGCAGGTCTTCACCCCCGGCGACTGGACGGCCGCCGAGCTGCCCGGGGTACCCGCCAACGCCAACACCGTGATCGCCGCCGCCGACTCGTACGGCGACGAGATCTTCCTGGACTCCAGCGGTTTCGTCACCCCCTCGCAGCTGCTGCACGGCACGCCCGACGGTTCGGTGAGCCAGATCAAGCAGGCGCCGGGATTTTTCGATGCCTCCGGGGTCGAGGTGTCCCAGCATTTCGCCACCTCGGCCGACGGCACCCGGGTCCCGTATTTCATGGTCGGCAGGCCGGACGCGACCGGACCGACCCTGCTGGGCGGGTACGGCGGGTTCGAGGTGTCCCGCACACCCGGTTATGACGGGGTGCTGGGCCGGCTCTTGCTGGCCCGTGGTGGCACCTACGTGCTGGCCAACATCCGCGGTGGCGGCGAGTACGGCCCGGGCTGGCACACCCAGGCCATGCGCGAGGGCCGCCATCTGGTCGACGAGGATTTTGCTGCGGTGGCAAGGGATCTGGTGGATCGCGGTGTCACCGCTGTGCAGCGTCTGGGGGCCCAGGGTGGTAGCAATGGCGGCCTGCTGATGGGCATCATGCTGACCCGCTATCCGGATCTGTTCGGTGCGCTGGTGTGCAGCGTGCCGCTGCTGGACATGAAGCGGTTCCACCTGCTGCTCGCCGGTGCGTCCTGGGTGGCCGAGTACGGTAACCCCGACGAACCGTCCGACTGGGATTTCATCTCGAAATACTCGCCCTACCAGAATATTTCGGGTGACCGCGAGTATCCGCCTATTCTCATCACCACCTCGACGCGCGATGACCGGGTCCATCCCGGGCACGCCCGCAAGATGACCGCGGCCCTGGAGCAGGCGGGGCATCCGGTGAGCTACTACGAGAACATCGAGGGCGGACATGGCGGGGCGGCCGATAATTCGCAGGCCGCCTTCCGGGCCGCGCTGATCTATCGCTACCTGTGGCGGACCCTGGGCGGTCAGTGACCCACGGGCACGTTGCGTTGCAGGAACTCGATGTAGTCCGCGGTAGCCCGCTCGAAGTCCCCGCCCAGATAGATATCGAAGTGCCCGCACGGATACTCGCGGATATCGGCGCGCTGCGCCTTCGCTGCGTGGCGGCGGGTCGCGTGCGGGGGTGCCACCGTGTCCGACGCGCAGATGGCAAAGAGGATGGGGCATTGCACGTTCCGGGCGCGCCGGCCCGGTGTGTACCGCGCGATCGCGAGGCCGAACCTCGCGGCGACCTCGTTGCGGAAGGCTGGTGCGTGCTCGGCGACGGCGCGGTAGCCGGATTCGGAGTCCGGCGCGGTCATCAGGGCTGCGGAACCTGCGGGGCCGGCCAGGGCGACCATGACGGGTGGCCGTGCGCGCCGTGCAGCAAGCACGTCGCGGAGGGCACGAGCGGCGACTCTCACCGTAGAGACGAGATTGCCGGCCCGAGCCGAGGCGAATCCGTCGGTGAACGGGCACTGTGAAATGACTGCGGCCACTTGCGAATCGGCGGCAGCAACATCGATGACCAGCCCGCCGCCGAAGGAGGATCCCCAGAGCACCACCCGCCCGGCGTCGAGGCCTTCCACACCGCGGGCGTAGGAGACTGCAGACCGCCAATCGGTGAGCTGCCGGTCGATCTCGAGCAGCTGCCGCGGTTCACCGGTGCTCGCGCCGAAATGGCGGTAGTCGAAGACCAGGCACGCGTACCCGGCCGCGGCGAACCGGTCGGCGAACGCGTCGAGCCGCATCTCCTTGACCCCACCGAGCCCATGCCCCATCACGATCACCGGCCGCGCGGCGCCGGAGTCGGGGTCGGGGTCGGGCAGATAGAGCCAACCGGCACAGCTGCCGTCACCCGATGGGATCTGCACATCCTGCCGATTCATGGCTGCACTCAACCACACAGGGATCCGAGCGCCCTTAAACTGTCGCCGATGTCCGGACTCTCGACGCTCAGGTGCTACCTCGTCGTACAGGCGGGGACGCTGGTGTGCGGCATCGTGGGACCGATCTTCCTGTTCACCTACTTCGCGGCCCAGCCCGACCTCACGATCAGGTGGATGTACTGGGCCGGGCTGTTCATCACCGCCGCCGATGTCCTCGTCGCGCTGGCCATCACGGCGGCCATGACCAGGGAATCAGCGACCAAGGGCAATCACCCGATTGCGGAGGCGAGCCCGCGTACGCTCCCCACATGAGCCGACTCTCCAGCGTCGACGCAGCGTTCTGGTTCGCCGAAACCGACGGTTGGCATATGCACATCGGCGCGTGCGCCATCTGCGACCCGGCCGATGCGCCGGACTTCAGCTTCGAGCGCGTCCGCGAACTCGTCGCCAGCCGGTTACCGGAACTCCCCCAGCTGCGCTGGCGGGTGGCCGGGTCCCCGATGGGGATGGACCGGCCATGGTTCGTCGAGGACGACAACCTGGACATCGACTTCCACGTCCGGCGCATCGCGGTCCCTGCGCCAGGCGGCCGCAAGGAGTTCGACGAACTCGCCGGACGGCTGATGTCCTACAAGCTCGACCGGTCCAAACCGCTGTGGGAACTGTGGTGGATCGAGGGGCTCAAAGACGGCCGCGTCGCGGTCATCACGAAGATGCACCACACCGTCGTCGACGGCGTCTCCGGCGCCGGCCTGACCGAGATTCTCTTCGACGCGACACCCGAACCTCGTCCGGCCGCCGTCGACGTGAAGCGATCACTGGTCGGCGTCGGGATGCCGCGCCCCGAGGTGCGCTTCGTCAACGGCTTGATCAACCTCGGCGTCAAGACGCCCTATCGGATCGCCCGGCTCATCGAGCAGACGGTGCGCCAGCAGATCGCGGTGCGCGGGATCGACAACAAGCCGCCCCGCTACTTCGATTCCCCGACGGTGCGCTTCAACGCCCCGATCTCGCCGCACCGACGGGTGGCGGGGGCCAGGGTGCCCCTGGACCGCGTCAAGGCGGTCAAGGAGGCCTTCGGCGTCAAGCTCAACGATGTCGTGCTCGCCTTGGTGTCCGGTGCCATGCGCGAGTACCTGAAGGAACGCAACGAACTGCCGGACAAGTCCCTGGTCTCCCAAGTGCCGGTGTCCACGCGTGCCGACGCCGACAGCGCCGTCGGCAACCAGGTGTCTGCCATGACGGTCGTGCTCGCCAGCGATATCGCCGATCCGGGGAAACGCATCAAGGCAATCTACGAGTTCACCCAGGGCGCCAAGGAGATGGCGAAGGCCCTTACCGCGAACCAGATCATGGGCTACACCGAGACCACGCCACCCGGTCTGCTCGCGCTGGCCTCACGCGCCTACGCGGCCAGCGGGATCGGCAGTTCGATCGCACCCATGAACGTGGTCATCAGCAATGTGCCCGGCCCGCCGTTCCAGCTGTACATGGCGGGGGCGAAGGTCGAGAGTCTGATGCCGCTCGGGCCGCTGTTGTTCGATGTGGCGCTCAACGTCACCTGCTTCAGTTACTGCGGTTCGGTCGATTTCGGCTTCATCACCACCCCCGAGGTGGCAGCCGATATCCACAAGATGGCCGATCTGATCGAACCCGCCCTCTTCGACCTGGAGGTGGCGGCCGGTCTGGCGCGCCGGCCATCCGTCAAGCGCGCCCCGCGGACGACGGCGCCTCGCGGCCGTCGATGAGCGCGCCGATGTCCCCGAGACACCGCAAGGTGTCGTTGAGATGAGTGCACGTCGAGATGCCGACGAACTCGGTACGAATCCGGTTGCGTAAGTCCGCTATCGGCAGTCCGACGATGCGCTGCGCGCTGGCCAGTGCGCCGGGGCACTCCTGCCACGGCAGCACCCGGGCGGCGGCTTTGACGCACGTGACCGTGCGGGTGTCGATGTCGACGTCGCCGGTGACCGTGTACTCGTGCACGATCGTCTCGGCCCCGGCCGCGTCGACGTGGGAGTCACGGAAATGCGCGTCGAACGATCCGTCGGCATTGAGGTCGATACGTCGGGCGCGCCGCATGCCATGTGCGGCAAGCAGATTCAGTGGGTGCATGCCATCGCCGAACAGATCGGGCGCCACCGGTCCCAGCGCGCACGGCATCAGCAGGTTGGTGCGAGTGAAGTCGACCGCGGCGGCGTCGGGCGCGAACCCCGAGCAGATCCCGGCGAGATGGTCGGCGACCACATCGGCCATCGGTTCCTCGGTACCGCCGACGATGTCGGCGTGCATTTCGCCGTAGCCGGTCACCAGCGAGGCGCCCACCCAGTCGTCGAGCAGAAGATTGAGCAGCGTCGAGCGCTCGACATCGGGGCCCAGCACGGTACCGGCCCTGGCCCGGAACCCCGACCCCACCCGGATACCGCGTAATTCCGCCAACCGGGTGTCGGCGCCGGAGATGGTGTCGATGACGCGTTCGTTCAAACGGGCCAGCACCACGACATCGTCGAGCACGTCGACGGCCCCCGCGGGCCCGAATCGCACGTCCCTGGCTCGCAACTCGGTGTCCTGGTGTGCTCGGCCGTCGGGGTGCGTGTCGATGGTGCTCGTCCGGCGCATCGTGCCCGGTGCGGCAAGCGGCCACCTGTCGACAGGATGTTGGGGGCCGACGATGTCCGAAACGAACGGCATGGCCGATCCCCTCAGGCCGGTGTCTGGCGTGAACCGCCCAGACCGCTGAGCAATGCCACGATCACCCCGATGATGACGAATCCGCCGCCGATGGTGAGCGTGAGGTTCAGCCACATGTGCATGCTTGCCACGGCGTGGTCGACCATCACATCGGCGATCGTGTGGATGTTGCCGGTCGTTCCGTTCAACGCATCGTCGACATGCCTACGCCCGATCTCGATACCGGCCCAGCCCGCCGCACCGACCAGCAGGCCCGAAACACCCAGTGCGGCAATCATTCTGCCGCGCTTGCGGGAGGCGGCCATGGTCAGCAGGGCGAACACGGCGGCCAGCACGGCCACACCGACGCTCGCCCAGGGACCCCACACTGCCACCGGCCGGAGCTGACCCGGCCGCAGACCGGCGGACTCGTTCTCCGTCACCGGAACCTGCAGACTCGTCGGCACCTGCACCCCGAAGCCGTCCAGGGTCTGCCGGATCGAACTGTCGGCGAGCATCGGCGACAGATCCACCGACCATTGACCCTGTGCGTCATTGGTGAACAACCAGCGATGCGCCACCCTGTTGACCGCAGCGAACTGCCCGGGGAAGACGGGGTTGGCCGTATACGAGTTGGCCGCGGCGCCCAGCAGGGTGGCCTGCACACCGGAGGCCCCGGTGGCGTCGACCACCTGCGCGGTCAACTCGGCGGCCATCGGCTGCTGCAGTGCCGGGTTCCTGGCCGCCCCGGCCGCGAGGTCGGAGTACCCGTCGACGCTGACCACATTGTGCTGGGCCCACAGCGCGGGCACGGTGACGGCGAGCAGTGCCGTGGTCAGCAACCAGAGCAGGAGCGCCAGCAGCGATCGCATGGCACCCCTTTCTGTGTCAGTCCGAGAGCGCGCGACCCACGATCAGGCGATCGGGCTGGCTGACGACCTCGTAGTCTTTGTTGTCGTAGTCGAACTTACTCAGCACGTGCCGCATCGCATTGATCCGGGCGCGTTTCTTGTCGTTGCTTTTCACCACGGTCCACGGCGCGGTCTCGGTATCGGTCCAGGCGAACATGTCTTCCTTGGCCGCGGTGTACTCATCCCACTTGTCCAGCGACGCCAGGTCGGTGGGTGAGAGTTTCCATTGCCGGACCGGGTCGACCTGGCGGATGGTGAAGCGGGTTCGCTGCTCGGACTGGGTCACCGAGAACCACAACTTGGTGAGGCTGATGCCGTCGTTGACCAGCATCTGTTCGAACAGCGGGGCTTGCCGGATGAACTCGGCGTGCTGCTTGGCCGTGCAGTAGCCCATCACCCGTTCGACGCCGGCCCGGTTGTACCAGGACCGGTCGAACATCACGATCTCCCCCGCGGCGGGCAGGTGGTTGACGTAGCGCTGGAAGTACCACTGGGTGCGCTCACGCTCGGTCGGCTTCTCGAGGGCGACCACGCGGGCGCCGCGCGGGTTGAGGTGCTCGGTGAAGCGTTTGATGGTGCCACCCTTGCCCGCGGCGTCGCGGCCCTCGAACACGACGACATGCCGCAGCCCGTTGGCCTGGCTCCATTTCTGCAGTTTCAGCAACTCGATCTGCAGCAGCCGCTTGTGCTCCTCGTATTCGGCTCGCGTCATCCGCTCGTCGTACGGATAGCCTTCGCGCCAAGTGTCCACGGCTTCGCCGCCGGGCATGAGGAGCAGCACCGGATCGTCGTCATCGTCATCACGAACGGCGTAGCCGTTGGTCTCCAGAATCACCGGCCGAACGTATCGAGGGCACCGTAACCAGCGGTGACGCCCGAGTGAACAGCAAGTGTGTTACTTGGCTTCGCGCTTGGGCCTCGACAGCGCCATCTTGGTCATCATCTTGTTCATCCGGGCCAGCGCCTTGAGCGAGTTGTTGTAGTAGTTGCCGCCCGCTCCGGCGCTCAACCGCGGCACCACCACGGTCTCCTGCCGACAGAACTTCCGAACGCCGTCCACGCCGCCGAAGCGGGCGCCGATACCGGAGGTCTTCCAACCGCCCATCGGGGCGGTGGTCAGCATCAGGTTGGAGATGACGTCGTTGACGTTGACCGCACCACAGTCCAGTTGCAGCGCAATATCCTTGGCGCGCTCCACATCCTTGGAGAACACCGCCGCACTCAGTCCGTACTGGCTGTCGTTGGCCAACCGCACGGCCTCGCCCACCGAGGACACCTTCATGATGGGCAGCGTCGGCCCGAAGGTCTCTTCGGTCATGCACGCCATCGAGTGGTCGACGTCGACCAGGACGGTGGGTGGGTAGAAGCTGCCTGCACCCGCGGGCCGCTTGCCTCCGGTCAGCGCACGCGCCCCGGCGGCCACCGCCTCGTCGACGTGGCGCTCGGTGATGGCCAGCTGCGACTCGTCGATCATGGCGCCGAAGTCGTAGCCCTCACCGGAGCCCATCTTCAGGTTCTCGACGGCCTTGACCACCGCGGCGACGAACTGGTCATAGACCTGCTCCAGGACGTACACCCGCTCGACCGACACACAGGTCTGCCCGGCGTTGAACATCGCGCCCCACACCGCGGCGTTGGCCGCGAGTTCGACATCGGCGTCGTCGAGCACGATCATCGGATCCTTGCCGCCGAGTTCCAGGCTGACCGGGGTGAGCCTGCGCGCCGCACGTTCCATGACCTTCACGCCGGTCGCCGAGGATCCGGTGAACTGGATGTAGTCGGAGTTGTCGATGACGGCCTCGGATACTTCCCGGGCGCCCTGCGCCAGCGCCAGCACCTCGGGGGCTCCGGAGTCCAGCCAACCGCGCAGCAGCACCTCGGCGGTCAGCGGCGTGCGCTCGGAGGGCTTGAGCAGCACCGCGGCGCCGGCGGCGAGCGCGCCGATGGCATCCATCATCGCGTTGGCGACGGGGTAGTTCCACGGTGCGATGATCCCGATGACCGCGCGCGGCCGGTAGTGCACGGCGATCTTCTTGATCGACAGGAAGGGCAGCGGCGCGGGACGGCTGTCGGGCGCCATCGCCTTCTCGACCGTCTTGATGTAGTAAGACAGGATCATGATCAGCATCGGCACTTCTTGGGCCGCGTCGGTCGCCGACTTGCCGGTTTCGGCGATCAACAGCCGCTCGATCTCATCACGGTTGTCGCCCAGCCAGACGGCGTAGCGGGCGAGGACCTTGGCTCGGCCCTTCGCGCCGCGGGCCTCCCAGCCGCGCTGCGCCTCACGCAGACCGGCGGCGATCTGTGGGACGTCGGCGGCGTTGGTCCAGCGGACCTTGCCGGCCACCTCGCCGGTGGCGGGGTTGAGAATGGTCGACACGTCAGAACGGTCTGCAGTGGCAGTCATAGGCACATGCTAAACCCGGGCTGTGACGCATGTCGCACCGGGGTTGACACCTGTCAAGTCTGGTTCAGGGTGCCTTTGATGTATTTGGCCTGCCCGAGGTGCTGGGCGCAGTCATCGATGATGCTGACCAGCCGGGCGCCCGCGGTCACCGGCAGATCCCAGTTGTCGTCCACGACGCGCGCGAGCTCGCCCTCATCGATCGATGCGACGTACTCCAACGACGCCTTGTGCACCGCGTGGCTGTACCCGGCCAACAGGTCTGCCGGGGCGCGGACCTCGGCCACCTCGTCCGGCGTGTGCCCGTAGCCCATGTCATTGCCCGGCAGGTCGAGCGCGAAGCGCTCCTTCCAGCCGTCCCGGGTCCACACCTGCTCGGTGCCGGCGATATCGGCGAGCTGCACGTCCTGCTGGCGTGCGCTGTGCCAGATCAGCCAGGCGATGCTGTTGGCACCTGCGACGGGCTGCCAAGAGGACAACTCATCGGAGAGCCCGTCGGTCAGCTCGTCGACGTGTTCGACGATCCTGGTGAAAGAGTCCCGCAGTAGTTCTTTGGCTGCATCACCCATGTTCGCCAAAGTACTCACTTCGCCGTCAGCGCATACTCGACGGCGTCGGTGGCAACGCCAACGCAGCCGGCGCTGAAGGTCGCGACGCGTTCGCCGGACACCGTGCGCAGCGGCGCCGCCGTCCCGCCGGCCTTCAGAGTTTCGACGACCTCCGCGACACCGGTGCCCCCGGCGGCACAGGGTTCACTCACCCCGGCGGATCGGCGGCTGAACCCGTTGCCGTCGAACTGCAGTATCGAGAAGTCTTCGGGCGCTGCGCTGTTCACCGATGTCGTGACACATCTGGCCTCGGCGCGCAAACAGTGCGTGGCCACCTCGTGAGTCGCCACCTGCTCGGCACCCGGCCGGCCCCGCGGCGTGCGCGTCAGCGTGTACGAGCCGGTGAAGCCGGCCGTCGCGGAGGCGACCCGGGCCGGCTGCTCCGCCGGATCGGGCACTGGAACACCGCCGAGGGAGTCCTGGGCCTTCGTCATGATGGGCCGGTGGACCTCGATGAAGGGACAATCGCCTGCACCCACCAGCGTCACCGTCGGCGTCAGAGTGCCCGCCGCATCGACCGCGATATCCCAGATCGACCAGCCCGACGCGCTGTAGGTAACGCCGTCCGCGCCAGTACAGGACGGCCCGCTCTCCACACTCCACACCATCGTCCAGTGCCCGTCGGTGTAGTCGGCGACGCGTACGGCCGCCAGCGGGGTCTTGGGTTTCGCAGGATCGGGGATGCCGCCACCGGTGGCGATGCAGCCATCGTCACCGCATGCGGTGCGAAAGGCCCAGCCGTTCTTATCGCGCCGCAGATCGTCGACGGCGACTCCGTTGCGGGTACCGGAGCCGGTCCACTCCACCACGTAGAGGCCGTCGAGCGTGACCGGCGGCGCGACCGAGGGTGCCCGACTGGCCGGCGGGTCGCTCGCCATCGGAGTATCCACCCCCGTCGAACGCGCATCGTCACTCGATGGTGCGCACCCCGCAAGCACCATCACCGTGGATACCGCCGCAATCAGACCCCACCCGTTCACGGGATCATCCAACCACGAGTAGGACGATCGTTCTAGTGTTCCGGCGAAGCCCCGTGGAAGACCGCCTCGACGTTGTTGCCGTCCGGGTCGCGCACGAACGCCCCGAAGTAGCCGGGGTGATATTCGGGCCAGAGCCGCGGCGCGTGCAGCGATTCCGCGCCCAGTTCCAGCGCCGCGTCATAGAACGCCTGCACCGCTGCGGTGTCGGCCGCGTGGAACGCGAAATGCGTCTCGCGGTTCGGACCGGCCGCCTCACCGGCGCTCATATCCGCGATCCAGAAGTCGGGTTTGCCATCGGCGCCGTACCCGATAGCCACCTGATAATCCATCTGCCGGGTGAACCCCAGTACGCCGAGAACCTTGTCGTAAAAGGCCTTCGACCGCTCCCAATCCGCACAGTTGATTCCAAAGTGATCTATCACACGGTCACCGTACATTCGGGGTATGACATATGAGCTCGTCATCCGCGGAGGCACCGTCGTCGACGGACTGGGCGACCCGCCGTACGCCGCCGATGTCGCCATCGCCGACGGTGTGATCCGCGAAGTCGGCACCATCAGGGAACAGGGCGACCGCGAGATCGACGCCACCGGACTGCTGGTCACCCCCGGCTTCGTCGACCTGCACACCCATTACGACGGGCAGGCCATCTGGTCGGACCGGTTGAATCCGTCATCGGCGCACGGTGTCACCACCGCGGTGGTCGGCAACTGCGGCGTCGGCTTCGCGCCGTGCCGCCCGGACGATCACGACACGCTCGTCGACGTGATGGCCGGTGTCGAGGACATACCCGGCGTCGTCATGGTCGACGGTCTGCCGTGGACCTGGGAGACCTTCCCCGAGTTCCTCGACGCCCTGGACTCGCGCCACCGGGATATCGACATCGCGGCGTTCCTCCCGCACTCACCGCTGCGGGTGTACGTGATGGGCCGGCGCGGCGTCGACCGCGAGTTACCCACCACCGAAGATCTCGCGCTGATGCGCAAGCTCGCCGAGGAGGCCATCCGGGCGGGTGCCGTCGGGTTCGCGTCATCGCGACTGACGCTGCACAAAACCGCGGGCGGACAGCCGATTCCGAGTTACGAGGCGGAGTACGCAGAGATCGAGGCCATCGCCCGCGGCGTCGACGATGCCGGAGGTGGGCTGCTGCAATTCGTGCCCGATCTGATGGCAGGCGATTACGAGGGCGCGCTGAAGGCAGTGTTCGACGTCGCCGCCGAGGTGGGCCTGCCGGTGACGTTCACGCTCGCGATCGGCAATGCCGGCCCACCGATCCACCTCGACGCGCTGCGGATGGTGGAGAAGGCCAATGCCGATGGTGGCGACGTCACCGGCCAGATCTTCCCGCGGCCGATCGGCCTGGTGCTCGGCCTGGATCTGTCGGGCAACCCCTTCGTCATGTACCCCTCGTACCTGGCCATCGCGGATCTGCGACTGGCCGAGCGGGTCGCCGAGATGCGCAAACCCGAGGTGCGCGAACGCATTCTGAACGATACGCCGGCCGCGGGCGGGCACCCGCTGATGTTCGCCGCGCAGGCCTGGGACTACATGTATCCGCTGAGCGATCCGCCGAATTACGAACCCGCAGAATCGGATTCGATCGGTGCGCGAGCCCGCGCCCGTGGCGTCAGCCCGCTGGAGGAAGCATATGACCGCCTGCTCGACGATGACGGCCACGCCATGCTGCTGGTCACACTGGCCAACTTCCGCGACGGTTCGCTGGACACCGTCGCCGAACTGATCCGCCGCGATGATGTGGTGCTCGGCCTCGGCGACGGCGGCGCGCACTACGGAATGATCTGCGATGCAAGCTTTCCCACCTACATGCTGACCCACTGGGT
>JBPPMV010000601.1:0-3213 GCA_051306235.1 Mycobacterium sp.
CAGTGCCGCGGCGACTGCGGAGTCCACCCCGCCGGACAGTCCGCAGATCGCCTGCCCGTCGCCGATCTGTTCGCGAACCTGGGCGATCAGCTGCTCGGCGATATTGGCCGGCGTCCAGGTCGGGCCGATCCCGGCGAACTCATGCAGGAAGCGGCTCAGCACCTGCTGGCCGTGCGGCGAATGCAGCACCTCGGGGTGGTACTGCACCCCGGCCAGCCGGCGGGCCCGGTTCTCGAACGCCGCGACCGGTGCGCCGGAGCTGACCGCCACCACCTCGAAACCCTCCGGGGCCTCGGTGACCGCGTCACCGTGGCTCATCCACACCGGTTGGCTGCCGGGCAGGTCCGAATGCAGTGCTCCGCCAGTGACATTGAGCTCGGTGCGCCCGTATTCACTGGTGCCGGTGTGCGCGACGGTGCCGCCGAGCGCCTGCGCCATCGCCTGGAAGCCGTAGCAGATACCGAACACCGGCAGGTCCAGGTCGAACAGCGCCGGATCCAGTCGCGGAGCGCCGTCGGCGTACACGCTGGCCGGACCGCCGGAGAGCACGATCGCCTGCGGATCTCGCGCCTTGATCTCCTCCACCGTGGTGGTGTGCGGGATGACCTCGGAGAACACCCGGGCCTCACGGACGCGGCGCGCGATCAGCTGGGCGTACTGCGCGCCGAAATCGATGACGAGAACGGGGCGGGTCGGGGCGGCTTCCACCCGGACAGTCTAGTGGTCAGGTGCCGAACAGCCGGTCCCCGGCGTCTCCGAGGCCGGGGACGATATAGCCGTGCTCATCGAGCTGCCGGTCGATCGCGGCGGTGTAGACCGGGATGTCGGGGTGGGCGTCGTGCAGGGCGGCCAGGCCTTCGGGGCAGCTGAGCAGGCAGACGAACTTGATGGACTTCGGCTCGTGCTCCTTGAGCCTGTCGATCGCGGCCACCGCAGTGTGGCCGGTGGCCAGCATCGGGTCGACGACCACGACATCGCGTTCGTGCAGATCGTTGGGCACCTTGAAGTAGTACTCCACCGCGACGTGCGTCTTCGGGTCCCGATAGAGCCCGATATGGCCGACCCGCGCGCTGGGCACCAGGCTCAGCATCCCGTCGAGGATGCCGCCACCTGCCCGCAAGATCGACACGAAGACCAGTTTCTTCCCGTCGATCAGCTCGGCGGTCATGGTCTCCAGCGGTGTCTCGATCTGCTCGGAGTGCAGCGGGATATCGCGCAGCACCTCATAGGCCATCAACGCCGACACCTCGCTGACCAGACGCCGGAAGCTGTTGGTGGACACGTCTTTACGGCGCAACGTGTTCAGCTTGTGGGTGACCAGGGGGTGGTCGATCACGTGTACCTCAGGCATGGACGAGATCCTTTCGACGCTTCAGAAGACGGTGCCGTCACTGATGACGGTCAGCGGTGGCAGCCCGCCACGCAGCCGCTGGGCCAGCACACGTCCGGCGGCCCAGCTGCCGCCTTCCAGCACGCATGCCAAGGGAAGGTGTTCCTCGGTGACACCGAGCCGGCGGCGCACAAGTACGGCGAGTTCGTCGAGCAGCGCCACCGTGCACGCGCGCCACTCCACGATCAGTTCGTCGGCCGGTGCCCATTCGCGCCCGGCCCAGTCGGGGTCGCGCAGCCGCAGCACCCCGGTGTCCAGGAACAGCCCGCCGTTGCGGTACTCGGGCAGGCCGGTCAGCGCATCGAGTCCGCTGACGGGTGCTCCGGCCCAGCCGAACGGTTCCAGCAGCGAGTAGGTCAGCCACTGGGACAGCTTGTGGAACGGCACCCAGCCCGCGGTGCCGTCGGCGCCCGGCACCGCCCCGTGGCGCCAGCAGTCGCCGACCGGCTCTCCGTCGATCACGTTGTCGGCGAGCCATATTCGCGATAACGATGACAGCAGCACGGTCAGAATGTCGTGGGCGGCCACGCTCGGTGACGCGGCGTCGGGGACCAGCAGATCGAACAGTCCCCCCGGCCGCGCCGGGGAACCGAACACCGCGGGTTGATCGGCCAGCGCCGCGCCGAGCCTGCGCAGCAGCTCCACCCGGCCGTCGAACCCGATGAGCGGATTGGCCGGACTCAGCTGAAATGCCGTCGCGAGTGCCCCGGCGTCCAGATTGACCAGACCGGCGGCATCGGCCTGCAGCGGGTGCTGCGGATCCGAGGAGAACACGCCGGCGGTGAAGGCGTGCCAGCTGGCCACACCGAGTCCTTCGGAGCGGGTGAACTCCAGATCGGTCCTGGTTTCGCGGTAACTCCAGTCGGGGCCGGCCCCGGCGTCTAGTAGCACGCTGACCACCGTCAGGTCGATCATCGCGCGGGCCCGGCCCGCACCGTCCAGACCCGCGAGCAGGCCGTCGAGTTCGGACTTGCGATCCACCCCGCCGGCCTCGAAATGACGCCAGCGGCTGTGGAACGGGATGGCCAGGTCCGGGAATCTGGCGGCGGTGAGGTCGGCGACCTCGGCCGCGGCGCCGTCGATGGCATCATCGTGCACGGTGAACCAGACCGACGAGCCTTCCCGCGCACGGTTCAGCAGGTAGTTCGAACGGGTGCGGATTTCGGCTGTACTTCGCAGAGTCGCCGCGGGGGTCACGCCAATCCCCGGCCCACCGTGTTCTTCAGATCGTCGGCATCGGGCACCGGGCCCGGGGTGAAGTATCCCGCCGCCATCTTCGCGTCCATCTCGACCCGGGCGTCGGCCGGGATGAGGTCATCGGGAATGTTGACGCGTTCACCCACGGTGATGCCCGAACCGGTGATGGCGTCGTATTTCATATTGCTCATCGACACCAGCCGGTGGATGCGGGTGATGCCCAGCCAGTGCAGCACATCGGGCATCAGTTCCTGAAAGCGCATATCCTGAACGCCCGCAACACATTCGGTGCGAGCGAAGTACTGGTCGGCGGTGTCACCACCGACCTGACGTTTGCGCGCGTTGTAGACGAGGAATTTGGTGACCTCGCCGAGTGCGCGGCCCTCCTTGCGCGAATAGGACACCAAACCGACACCGCCGCGCTGGGTTCCGGCGATGCACTCCTCGATCGCGTGGGTCAGATACGGCCGGCAGGTACAGATATCGGAGCCGAACACATCCGAGCCGTTGCACTCGTCGTGCACCCGCGCAGTGAGTTCGACTCCCGCGTCGGCCAGATCCCGTGGGTCACCGAAGATGTACACGGTCTGACCACCGATCGGCGGCAGGAACACCTCCAGATCGCC
>JBPPMV010000602.1:0-2438 GCA_051306235.1 Mycobacterium sp.
TAAAGGAAGTCCATGCTCCCGGCGAACGCACCACCCATGCCGAAGATCCAGAATCCGTCATGGTCGTCCATTTCGACGATGAGTGCCTCATCGGGTTCCAGCCGCCACACCATATGCGCCGCCAGCCGGCCCCGTTTCGCATCGGAGACGCTGTCGGCCACCTTGTCGGGCGGGAATCCGTTGGTGTATCCGGGATCGCACACGCCTCCCGAGTAGCGCCACGAATGCTCGGGCCAGTCGCGCATGGCACCGGTCAGAAAGTCGCCGGCCCAACCCATCGCCTCGATCATCGCCTCCGCGTCCACCGGCGGTCGCGGACCGTCCAGCCCGACCCGCTCGATGGTCAGTGCCGTGGGCGTCTCGTACCAGGCATCGAATGCCTCGCGGATGAACAGCTTTCGACTGCCCGACGTGGTGGGCAGCCAGTTCTGGGGCCGTTCCGCGCCGCCGATGAACAACTCGAAGTTGCCGTCATCGTCGGTGACGAGCTGGTGGCCGAAGATGTTGGTCTCCGGTATGTCACCGAACGGTTCATGCAGTGACGGCCAGTCGGTTCCCGGGATCGTCTCGGGTCGCGGTCCCTGCACGGTGATGTTCAACCACCGCGCGGTGCCGCGTTTCCCGGTGATCCGGTACGCGTGGCTGCCATCGATCCACGCTTGCCGATAGGTGAAATCTGCAACGTCACCCCCCAGCTTTCTGGTGGGCGTGCACAACTCGTGGATCTGCGGAAACGCGGAATCCCGCGTTTCCAAACCGAGATCGAAGGCCTGGCCGAGGTTCTGGGTGAGGAATCGGAATGCATCCGCCCGCTGTAAAGGGCTGCCGGGATTGGCGTCCTTGAACACCAGATCGCCGGCACTCTTGAGCTCGTCACAGAAGTGCCGCCACGCCTCGCGCAACGACTCATCGGCCATTCCATCGCCGAAGGCCATGTCAGGCTCCCAGTTTGGTGAGCATGTCGGACACCCGCTGCGCGGCACGCGCGGTAGCCGACCGCGGGCCTTCCTCGTCTATTCGGGGACCGACCAACTCGATATCGAAAGTCCCGTCATAGCCAACTGCGAGGGCGTCGGCAATGATGCGTTTCAGCGGTATCGCCCCGTCACCCGGCACGGCGCGGCACGGTGCCGAGCGATCACCGAGAACATAGTCGCTCAGCTGGATCAGCCCGGTGAGAGGCATTGCACGATGCATCAATTCAGACAATCGAGCCTCCGCCCAGCAGGCGTGCACGTCGACGCACACCCCCACACCCGCAGCGTCGGCCAGCGTGATGGTGTCCGCCAATGTGTGGGCGATGTGGATATCGGCATTGAAGGTCGATGCGTTCTCCACGAGCAGGCGCACTCCCCCGGCGGCGGCCTGTGCCACGCACGGCGCGACGAGTTCACCGAACCGCTCGGCGGCCTGTTCCCAGCTCAGATCCCCACGGGCACCGGTCAACAGATAGACGGTCGGAACCGCGAGTGCCTCCGCGAACCCGATGACCCTCTGCAGTGTCGCTTCTGCCTGCCCGCGGTCGAGTTCCAGGTCGGGATACACGGCGAACGGGTGGTTGATACTCGCGATACGCACACCGCTTTCCGCGATCGCAGCGGCCGCCTCGTCGACGCCGCCGGGCCGCAGCAGGATCGGGCTGACCAGCGTCGCCTGCCGCACACCGGTTTCGCGGCAGTGTGCGAGGAAGGCCCCGGTGGTCTCCTCCAGGAAGGCCACCTGATGCAGGCTGATGCGGGGATGCACGTCTAGTCCCGGCTCTCCACCTCGACGCCGAAACGCTCCCGGAACGGTCGGAACTCCTCGTGCAGGGCGTCGAGGTTCTCGCCGATATCGGTGAGCAGCGTGGTCGAGTAGCGGAACTTGCCGTGCCGGTCGCCCTTGTTGTGGGCCAGGTAGGTGCGCATCGCGTCCTCGGCCCGAGATGTCAGGGACCGGCCACCGAAGCGGTAGTAACGATCAATCGTGGCAATGGGATCGGCGACGAAGTCCCGGTAGCGGACATGCAGGATGCGCAGATCCTGCACCATCGGATCGGACATGGTGTTGGCGATACCGGCCCGGGTGAGGTCCAGGTGCATCTTCGCGGTCGCCTTGAGGTCGACCGGTCCGGTGATGCCCTCCATGATGTCGGCCATCATCATCGTCCGGGAGGCAGCCACCTGAACGGGGTCGCGGTGCAACCACACCAGCGTGGCGTCCGGGTAGGCGTCGAAGAACTCTCGAAGCCGGAATCCATGAAATCCTTTGAGCACCCAGTATTTCTCCGGCCGACCGAACTGGCACTGCTGCAGCATCATCCGGTGTATCCGGTACTGCGCGGCGGCGTCGGTGGGCAGGCCCTGTACCAACGTCGGCATCGGCACCCGCCACCAGGCCGTCGGTGTCATCACCCGGAAGTCGAACGCCCATGTCCGTTCGTCTTCGGGCAACCCGTC
>JBPPMV010000603.1:0-2283 GCA_051306235.1 Mycobacterium sp.
GCGGCGACATTGACCGACTACGCGACCGTGGTGGGACAGCTGCTGGCCAAGGGGCACGCCCGGACCAGCGGCGCCTCGATGATCGCCGGGTACATCGGCCGCTCGGATCGCGTCGACGCGGCGCTCTGCACGTTCGCCCGGCTGTACGCCGACCAGACCGAGGCCGACCATGCCCGGCTCGTGGCCGCCGTCGACCGCGGCGACCTGCCCGTGGAACGCGGACTCTGACCCAGTTTCCACGAGGTCGGTTATGCCGGCAGGTCACCATCCGGTTGAATGCGATATGGCCTTTGCCCAGTCGGACTATGTTTGCCACATGGTCGTTTCCCGCACAGTCGTGGGGGCCCTTCACGGCATGGGCCGAACGGATTCCGCTCACTGTGGGTCCTAGCACTAGGGGATGATGCTGTGCCCATCGCGCAGGATGGTCGCCCGAGCGTCTCCGGCGCCGGGAATTCCGAGGTCCTGGACGCCGCGGTCTCGGGCGTCGGGCTCGAGCCCGCCTTTCAGCCCATCGTGTCGCTCGAGGATGGTTCCGTCGTCGGATTCGAATCGCTGATGCGCTGGCCGGTGCTGGGCGACCCGGACCCGGAAGCGGTGTTCTCACACGCCGCGGCGACGGACGGCCTGGCCGACTCGATCAGTTGTGTATCGAAGCCGCGCTGGAGAACGCACTGCTGCGGGGATTACCGCATGGCACCTTGCTCGCGCTGAACTGCGAACCGCTCGGCGCCAATCTCGACCCGTCGGACAACCCGCTGTTGGCTCGCGCACATGACGCGCTGAGGGTGACATTCGAGCTCACCGAACGCAGCCTGCTCAAACACCCGAGCGCCCTGCTCAGAAAGGTGGCCCGGTTGCGGGCCGGCGGGTTCGGTATCGCGCTCGATGACGTTGGCGCCCATCCTGATTCGCTGGCGTTACTCGATGTCATCTGTCCCGATATCGTCAAACTGGACATTCACCTGGTGCAGTCACACCCCAGCGATGACCAGGCTCGCATCCTGGCCGCCGTTCTCGCGCACACCGAACGCACCGGGTCGGTGCTGCTCGCCGAGGGTATCGAGTCCGACGAGCACTGCGAGCAGGCGCTGGCACTGGGCGCCACCCTCGGTCAGGGATTCAAGTTCGGCCGGCCAGAAGCGTTGTCGGGGCAGACATCGGTGGCCTGGTCGCTTCCGCCGATGAAGCATCCGGCGCAGCCCGACACCGACTCGCCGTTCGACTTCGTGGCCGAGCACGTGCTGGTGCGCACCGCCCGCAAAGCCACCCTGATCCCGTTCTCCCGTCATATCGAAGCCCAGGCGCGGCACGCGACCGATCCGCCGATGGTGCTGGCCTCATTGCAGACGGCCCAACATTTCACCGAGTCCACCGGCGCCCGCTACAGCGAGCTGGCGACCTCGGCGTCGCTGGTCGCCATCTTCGGGCGCGATCTGCCCGACGAGCTGGCCCCCGGTATTCGCGGAGTGGACCTCGACCCCGCAGATCCGTTGTGCCTGCAGTGGATTGTGCTCATTCTCGGCCCGCATCACTGTGCGGCGCTGATCGCCCGTGAGCAGGACGCTTCGGGGTCGGTGCCCGAGAGCGAGCGGCGCTTCGACATGGCCATCACCTATGACCGCGTTCTGGTCACCGCCGTCGCTCGCAGCCTGCTGGACAGAATGCCGTAGGCATCCCGCTGACCTCGGCTGATGGCATCGTAATCTCCTCGGCTCGGCGCAGGCGGTTTATCGACGACGGGCGCTAAAGTGTGCGGCATGTCGGTCTTTCGCCATGCGCAGAGGCGTGATCCCGCGGGGCGTCGCGGCGCGGCCCGCTACGGAGGTGGGGCACGTTGACCGGCAGCCTCAGTGGTCTGGTGGACCTGACCGCCAAGCGCCTCATCACCGCGCACAGCGATAATGCGGTCGAGGTCAGTGAACTGGTACTGACCGATCTGGCGGCGTATCTGGGCCTGGATGTCGCCTTCCTGCGGCACAACGACCACGAGATCCACGCGACCCGGTTGGTGGCGCAGTGGCCGATCCGGACTTATGTGCCCGACCCGGACCCGATCGGCGTCGTCTACTTCGCCGAAGCGGACCCGGTGTTCGCGATGGCCGAGTGGCTGAAAGAGCCGCTGGTGATCCGGCCGGAGCCCAAGACCGATGAATACCAGCAGACGATCCAGCAGGGCACCGAGGTCCCGCAGATCTCATTGGCCTGTGTCCCGCTGCTGTCGCATGATGAGACGACCGGGACCTTGGGCTTCATCAAGTACGGCGACCGTGAATGGCTGGA
>JBPPMV010000604.1:0-3229 GCA_051306235.1 Mycobacterium sp.
CATCAGCACGACCCAGATAATCCAACTGACCATCAGCACGCCACCGCACCAGATCCCCGGTCCGATACATCCGACCACCGGACCCGGCGAACGGGCACGCCACAAACCGCGACGCGCTCAACGGGGCACGGTTGACGTAACCGGCTGCCACACCGGCGCCGGCGATATACAGCTCACCGATCACCCCTGCCGGGACCGGCCGCAGCCAGGCATCCAGGACGAACAGCGCGGCACCGCCGGCCGGTGAACCGATGGGCACCACCGAGTCGGGATCCGGTTGCAGCGGTGCGCTGATGGAGGCGTAGATGGTGCCCTCGGTGGGACCGTAGGCGTTGATGATCCGTCCCGGTGCCCAGCGGCCCACCAGCTCGGCCGGGCAGGCCTCGCCGGCAACCACCAGGGTCACCCCGTCCAGGCCCACGGGTGAGAGTGCACCCGCCGCCGACGGGGTCTGGCTGAGCACACTCACCTGTTCGTCGATGAGCAGCGCGTGCAGATCTTCTGGTGCGCGGGCCACCGATTCGGGCACCACGACCAGTCGCCCGCCGTGCAGCAGGGCACCGAAGATCTCCCAGACCGAGACGTCGAAGGCCAGCGAATGCCATTGCGACCACACACCGCTGCGTGGTAGGCCGGTGCCCGGCGCGGTCAGCAGCGCGATGACGTTGCGGTGGCTGACAGCAACACCTTTGGGGATGCCGGTGGTACCCGAGGTGTAGATCAGGTAGGCCAGGTCGTCGGCCGCCGGTGCGGGCGGTGCCGTGGTCGGCTGCTCACCACCGTCGGGTTGGTGCGCGTCGATGACCACCCCGCCGTAGGCGCCGAGATGCTCCATCAGGTCCGCAGCGGCGATTACCGCGACGGGTGCGGCGTCGGCCAGGACGACCGCGATCCGGGCCGGGGGCAGCGCGGGGTCGAGCGGCAGATAGGCCGCTCCGGACTTGAGCACCGCCAGGATGGCAATGATCGCGTCGGCGGACCGCGGCTGCAGCAGGGCCACCGTCTGACCGGCACCCGCACCGCATCCGATCAGTCTGTGCGCCAACCGGTTCGAGACCGCGTCGAGTTCGGCGTAGGTCAGTGACCGGCTCTGGAAGGTGAGCGCGACCGTATCGGGGGTGCGCCCGACGACGGCGCCGAACAGTTCCGGGATCGACACCATCGGCGTCGGTCCGGTGACCGCGTCGCGATGGCCCAGCACATCGAGTCGGGTGCGTTCGGCATCGTCGAGCAGATCCACCGCGGACAGTGCCAGGGCGGGTTCGGCGGTCGCGGCCGTGAGCACCCGTTCCAGCCGGTCGACCAGGGTCTGGATGCCCGCCGCGTCGAACACGTCGGTGCGGTATTCGACGGTGCCGCCGATCCCGGCGCGCTCACCGCGCTCGTCCCAGAGTTCGCCAAGTGAGAAGGTGAGATCCATTCGGGCGGTCTTGGTGTCGACCGGCAGCGGCTCGATGTGCAGCCCGCCCAGGGCCAGACCCGAGGTGGCGTGGCGTTGGCCGGGCAGGTTCTGCCAGGCCAACATCACCTGCACCAGCGGATGATGGCTCAGGTTTCGGGTGGGGTTGAGCCGCTCCACCAGGACGTCGAAGGACACGTCCTGGTTCTCGTAGGCGGCCAGGCTGCGCTGCTGGACCTGGCCCAGCAGGTCGGTGAAGGTCGGGTCACCGGCCAGTTCGCCCAGCTCGACCCGCAGCACCAGGGTGTTGACGAAGAACCCGACGAGCTCGTCGAGCGCGGCGTCGCGGCGACCCGCGACCGGGACGCCCACCGCCACATCGGAGGTGGCGCCGATCTTGCACAGCAGCAGTGCCAGCGCGGCCTGCACGACCATGAAGCTGGTGGCGTTGTGCTCTCGTGCGACTCGGGTGATCTGGTGCTGGAGTTCGGCAGACCAGCGGACCGCCGCGACGGCACCGCCCTGCTCGGCCACCAGCGGGTAGGGACGGTCGGTCGGCAACTGCAGCCGCTCGGGTAGCCCGGCCAGGGCGGACTCCCAGTAGGCGAGCTGCCCGGCGATCGGGCTGTCCTGGGTGTCGAGCTCGCCGAATTGGGCGCGCTGCCAGAGCGTGTAGTCGACGTACTGCACGGTCAACGGCGCCCAGTCCGGAGCCTGCCCGGCGCACCGGGCGGCGTAAGCCATCCCGAGATCGCGCGCCAGTGGTGTCATCGACCAGCCGTCGGCCGCGATGTGATGCACGGCGGCGACCAGCACATGGGTGTCGGGCCCGACCCGGAACAGGTGCGCGCGCAACGGGATCTCGGCGGACAGATCGAAGGCGTACCGGGTGGCCGCACCGACGGCCGCGTCCAGCTGCTCGGTCATCCAGCCGGTTGCATCGGAGTACTGCCAACCACATTCGGCGCGCTCGACGGGCAGCACGATCTGCTGCGGTATGCCGTCGGGTGCCACGAACAGGGTGCGCAGGCTTTCGTGCCGGGCGACGATATCGTCGAGCGCGGCGTGCATCGCGTCGGAGTCCAGGTCACCGTGCAGGCGCAGGGTGGTCGCCATGTTGTACACCGCCGACGGTCCCTGCAGCTGCTCGAGGAACCACAGCCGGTTCTGCGCGAACGACAACGGGATCACCGTCGGGCGTTCGCCGGCGACCAGCGGTTCCAGCCGGCCGGCGTCCTCGCCGATCCGCGGCGCCAGCTCGGCGATGGTGGGCGCCTCGAAGACGGTGCGTACCGCAAGGTTGGTGTGCAGGCTGGTGTTGACGGCCGCGATGAGGCGCATGGCGGTGATGCTGTCCCCGCCGAGGTCGAAGAAGGAGTCGTCGGACCCGACCCGCTCGACGCCCAGCACGTCGGCGTACACACCGGCGAGGATCTCCTCGACGGCGCCGGACGGGGCGCGGTAGACGCCGGTGATGTAATCCGGGGTCGGTAATGCCCGGGTATCCAGTTTCCCGTTGGCGGTCAGCGGCAGATCATCGAGCACCACGATGGCGGCCGGCACCATATAGGCCGGCAGCCGGGTGTTCAGTGCGGCGCGCATCTGGGCGGGATCCGCGGTGCCGGTGACATACCCGACCAACCGCTTGTCACCCGGCCGATCCTCCCGCGCCACCACCACCGCCTGGTCGACCCCCGGCAGAGCCGCCAACGCCGTCTGCACATCCCCCAACTCGATCCGGTACCCCCGAATCTTCACCTGCTCATCAGCACGACCCAGATAATCCAACTGACCATCAGCACGCCACCGCACCAGATCCCCGGTCCGATA
>JBPPMV010000605.1:0-3930 GCA_051306235.1 Mycobacterium sp.
CTCAGCCTGTATCCAGGCGTGCGATCTTGGCGGCGTTGGCGGCGTCTTTGGCGGTGAATCCCCCGGCGACGTTGACCAGCTGCTCGGCTGTCGCGGCCAACCCCGCCGCCTGCTCAGCGAGCACGCCGGCCAGGGTCGTTCCCGCCGTAGTCAGGCGGGTCGCCGCACCCACGGAGGCAGGATCGGCTGCCAGTGCGGGATGCTCGGGATTGGCCGCGGTCAGTTCAGAGAGCGCGGAGGTGATCCGCTGCGCCGCCGAAGCCAATCCGCTTGGGTCAACTGAAACCATCGGGTATTACACCGCCCTCAGCCGAGCACGGGCATCGTCGAGATGCTGGTCAGTGGGCAAGTCCGCGTAGCAGACAGGATCGAGCCGGGCCTGCTCCATCTGTGCGCGTTGGGCGACCTGCCCTTGTAGGTACGCCACGTCGGTGCACGCCATGATCCGCTGCGCGAGCACATGCATGGGGTTCTTCATAGCCTGTGGCTCCAGCTGCACGCCCAGCACGTGCCCCTTGACGGCGACTCGTGCCAACACCGCGTCATCCGGGGTCCTGGCCAAGAATGCCTGCTCGCTCAGCGGCAGGGCGTCATTGCTGGTCAACTCGAAGGTTTTCTGCGCTATTTTCGTCGACGGAGACGAAGTTGGACGCCTCGCGGCGCAACCCGACCGCCGCGCCACGATGGGTGTGCTCGTGATCGAGCAGCGCTGCGTCCCGATTCACCATCAGGTCGGACACGGCGGATTTGAACTGATGCATGATCGGGCCGAATGAATTGACCGCGGCCAGGATCTCCGTGCTCGCCTCGCGAGCCGGGGCGATCTGGTCAGCGATGTCGTCATGCTGATTGGCCACGGTGCGCATCACTTCGGGAGTGACGTTGATCGGGTTGCTCATGTGTTCACAGCTCCTTCTGCGGTTCGAGTATTGCGCTTTTCGTCCCGGCCGTCATGCACCAGGGTCTACCCGATGCCCGTGGGCACCGGCGGGGCCGACAGCGGCAGTGCCGGGGTCGGGGTTGATGCGGGTACCTGCGGCACCGGGGCCGCCGCTGTCGGTACCGCACCACCGGTTGCGCTGGGGTCCAGCCACGCCAAAAAGTCCGGGCTGGAGGAGATCGAGGACAGCGGCACCACCTCGCCATCTTGGAGCGCCTTCACCGAACTGAGCGCCACCACGAAGTGGTCTTTGAACATGCCCAGCATTCCCGCCGACAACCGCGAAGGGTCGACCGGATCGGTGACCGGCGTACCCGGCGGAGGCAGCTGGATATTCTGCTCCCGGTAGGCCTCCTCCAACGGCTTGCCCTCCAAATGCGCCCTCACGGCTGCGGCCAGCTCATCGGTGCGCGCGTTGGCGGTGGAACCATCAGGCAGCACGATTGTGGTGGACGGCGGGGGCGGCGGCCCCGGAGCCGCGGGCGGAGCGCCCTCGCCGGGCACACCGTTGGGCACCGGCTCGGGCGCCCCACCAGCTTGCGGTGTGGTCGGCGGTGGCGCCTCCGTGCTTGGGGGCGGCGGAGCATCCTCGGGCTTGTCGTCCTTTTCCTCAGCGTCGCCGGCCTCATCGTCTTTCTCAGGTTCGGGTTCGTCGCGGCCCGCCTGCTCGCCCAGCTGAGAAGCCAGACCCGCAAGCGGACCCGCGGCACTGGTGAGGGCATCCAGGGGACTCCCACCGCCACCCATGCCGCCGGGCGGGAACGCTCCCATGGCCGCCGGCAACGCTGACGCCAGCCCAGCCATGGGATCGGCGCCCAGGGGACCACCCATGCCCAGATCCGACAACATCGGGTCAGGCATCGGCTCCATCGGACCCAACCCCGCCTCCCCGAGCAACGCCGGATCCGACGCGCCCGGCGCCGCAGGCGCAGGACCCGGCGCTGCCACCGACGGAGGCTGCGACGGCTCGGCCGCTCCCCCGCCGGTCTCCGGGTTGGAGCCGTCCTTGTCATACAGCGCCGCCAGAGCTGAGGCCGCCTTCGCCTGGTCTTCGGCGGTCAGCGTGCCCGAGCGCAACACGTCACCGATGGCAGAGACCTGGCTGCGCAGAAACTTCAGGAAGCCTTGCTCACCGGCCGGCGTGTCCAGCGTCATCGCCGGATTGTTCACCGCCTCAACGATGTTCTGCTGGATATCGTTGAGCTTCTGCTGGCCCTCGGTGGTCGAGGTGCGCGCCGTCAGCATCGCCTCGGTGAGTTTCCCTTCGGCCTCACTGAGATGGCTGTAGCGGTCCTTCATCTCCTCGTGCAACTTGCGCACTGCCTCGGCGGTGCGACCGGACTGCTGCTCTTCGGTCGGCACCCCTTCCTGACCGTCCGGGCCCGCAGCCCCCGGGGCGGCCTTCCCGACACCAACGACATCGCCGTTGGCGTTGTAGTAGGTGCGCTTTCCCGTTTCCGGGTCGTCAACATAGGACGCCGCCAACGGTGCCACCTGCCGACCCTGACTATCCACGGGCACGTACTGGCCGGCCTCGTTGCGCCGGAACTCCGGGAAGAACGGTTGCCCGCCCTTGCCGTCACCGCCCAACAAAGACACCGAACCGTCATCGTTCATGACATAGGTGTTGCCGTTGTCGCGGTAAGCCAACGAACCATCCGTAGGAACCCGCGTACCGTCGCTGAACACCAGGAAACGATCCGAGGCCGGGTCAGAGGTGTTGAACCGCATGCCCGGATCGCCGTACGCGTCCTGGGCCTTGTCCAGCACCGTCGACCAGTATGTGTCCGACGGACTGATGTTCGGGCTCGACGCACCCGGATCAGCACGCCACCCCGGCTCCCAGCCCATCCCGACGCCCAGCACCGGTTTGGCATGCCAGGACACGAGCTCCTCGAACTTGCGGGTATCGGTCACCGCTGCCCCTCCCGCGCTGCAGGCGTCGCGCCACCCGAGGCGGCGGTGCTCACATCAGAAGTGCTCACGCGAGATTCCCTCCTCGAGATCGCGAGGCGCCGCAAACGTGGGTGGGGCAGCAGGAGTCGACTCGCCGCCGAACACTTTCCTGGCGCGTGTCAGAAGACTCAAGACCTCACTGGCCTGTTGCTGCAACCCAGACTCCACGACCAACGTCCTTTCCTAGCGGGTACTTACGAGCCTAAAGCCGCGATGATGGGTCGCCGTGCAGAATTTCGGCCTGGGCATCAGACACCTACAGGGCGTCGCGCCACGAACGCCGGCGGCATCGGCGCGACCCGCACCACATCGCCGGACTGCGGAGCGTGCACCACCTGAGTCGCCGAAATCGCCAGCATCACATGACCAGGACCGCGGCCGTCATACGATGACTTCGGAAAGATCAGATCCCCTGCCTGCACCTGCGCCGGCGGCACCGCGGCCCCCTGCCCGACCTGGGTGTAGGTGTCCGCACCCAACTGCACACCAGCCTGGCGCCACGCCCAGCCCGTCAAACCCGAACAGTCAAACACGTTCGGGCCCTTGGCCCCCCACACATATGGGACGCCGAGTTTGGACAGCGCCGCTTTCACCGCTTCCCCACCCCGGCCCGGCGGAAGATCACGGCCGGCACCAATATCCGGCGACGGCGCCCTCCCACCAGTCCCCGAGCCCGACTGGCCGCGACCAGATCTTCCACCGCCAAACCCACTGCCCCCGAAAGGAAGACCCATACCGCCGCCACCGCCGCCGCCAGACTTCGGCATCGACAAGCCGCCACCACCCATCGGCGAGCCGCCGCCGGAACCCACACCGCCGCGACCGCCATAACCCATCGACCGCAGCATCGCGGCCATCCGCGCATCACGCTGTTTGTAGGCTTGGACGACTTGTTGCTGTTCAGCGACGCGGTTGCGTAGTGCGGTGAGCAGTGCTTTCTGTCCTGCCGGGGTGCCGGTGAAGGGGGCCAGGCCGTGGGTGTCGGCCGAGGCGCCGTTGACGACGCCGCCGGAGCTGGAGCGTCCGGTGCGATC
>JBPPMV010000606.1:0-2664 GCA_051306235.1 Mycobacterium sp.
CAGGGTGGCGCCACCGATCAGTTCGATGAGTCGTTCCGGGTCGACATCGGGGTTCACCTCACCCCGCTGCACCGCGCGCGCCAGGCGTAGCCGCACCACCTCGAACAGGCTGGTGAACCGGCCCATCACCCGGTCGTGCAGATCCGGATCGGCCGACATGTCGGCGATCACGCCCGGTAGTGCGGCACGGACCACCGGGCTGGTGAACACCGCACCGGCCGCGGCGATCATCTCCCGCACATCGGTGGCGATATCGCCTTCGGGGGTTTCGAGCGCCGTCGGCGCGGTGGGGAATGCGGCCTCGTGCACCAGTTCGGCCTTGCTGGACCACCGCCGGTACAGCGCGGTCTTGGTGGTGCCTGCGCGTTCGGCGACCGCGGCCATCGTCAGGTTCGAATAGCCGATCTGGACAAGGAGATCCGCGGTCGCGGTCAGGATGGCAGCATCGATACGAGGGTCCCGGGGACGGCCGGCACCCTTGTCAATCGGAGGCAACTCTGCTTTCATAACGCTACCCACCGTATCGTAATTGGGGCCGGAAGGAACAACCGTGGCCAACGAACCGGCTGTCGAAGACGTCAGCCGCCTCCAGCATTCCAGCCGGGACACCCAGGCTCTACCCGAGCAGCTGTCCCGATGGCTGGGCTCGGTCCTCCCCGAACGGGAGGCTCCCCTGGTCACCATCGAGAACGGTGTCGACGCCAACGGCATGTCCTCGGAGACGATTCTGCTGACCGCCCGCTGGGGCACCGATGAGCAGCGACTGGTCGCCCGGGTGGCGCCCACCGCCGCCGATGTCCCGGTATTTTCGTCGTACCGACTGGACCACCAGTTCGAGCTGATGCGCCTGGTCGAGGAGCTCAGCGATGTCCCGGTCCCCCGGGTCCGCTGGATCGACACCACCGGCGACGTGCTGGGCACCCCGTTCTTCCTGATGGACCGCGTCGACGGTGACGTGCCCCCCGATGTGATGCCCTACACCTTCGGCGGCAACTGGTTCGCCGACGCCCCACCCGAGCGGCAACGCGAACTGCAGGACTCCACGGTCGAGGTGCTGGCCCAGCTGCATTCCATTCCCGATGCCGCACAACGCTTCTCCTTCCTGGCAGATGTCGATCCACCCGGTGACACCCCGCTGCGCAGGCACTTCGGCTGGCTCAAGGAGTGGTACGAGTTCGCGGTCCCCGATATCGGGCGCTCAGCGCTGGTGGAACAGGCGTTGGGCTGGCTCGAAGAACACTTCCCGACCGATGTCGCCGCATCCGCGCCGGTGCTGGCCTGGGGTGACTCCCGCGTCGGCAATGTGCTCTATGCCGACTTCCGGCCGGTCGCGGTGCTCGACTGGGAGATGGCGACGGTCGGACCACGCGAACTGGACGTCTCATGGATCATCTTCGCCCACATGGTGTTCCAGGAGCTGGCCGGCCTGGCCGGGCTACCCGGCCTGCCGGATGTGCTGCGCGAGGAAGATGTCCGCGCAACCTATGAGCGGCTGACCGGGGTGAGCCTCGGCGACCTGCACTGGTTCTACATCTACTCCGCCGTCATCTGGTGCTGCGTGTTCATGCGCACCACCGCCCGCCGGGTGCATTTCGGCGAGATGGACCAACCCGAGGACGTCGAGTCGACGTTCTACCACGCGTCGCTGCTGCGCCGCCTGATCGAGGAGTCGTAAATGCTCGGGCCGATGGATGAGTTTCCGGTACACCAGCTTCCCCAGCCCATTGCGTGGCCGGGGTCCTCTGACCGGAACTTCTACGACCGTTCGTATTTCAACGCCCATGACCGCACCGGCAACATCTTCGTCATCACCGGGCTGGGTTACTACCCCAATCTCGGGGTGAAGGACGCGTTCCTGCTGGTACGCCGCGGCGATGTGCAGACCGCGGTGCACCTGTCCGACGCGCTCGATCAGGACCGGCTGAACCAACACGTCAACGGTTACCGTATCGACGTCACCGACCCGTTGCACAGTCTGCGGATCACCTTGGCGGAGACCGACGGTATCGCCGCCGATCTCACCTGGAACGGCCTGTTCGGCGTCGTGCAGGAACAACGGCATGTGATGCGCCAGGGCAACCGGGTGACGCTGGATGCCCAGCGCTTCGCCCAGTTGGGTTCGTGGAGTGGGCATCTGCAGATCGACGGCGAACGCATCCCGGTGGATCCGGCGACCTGGATCGGGTCCCGGGACCGGTCCTGGGGTATCCGCCCGATCGGTGAGGCCGAAACACCTGGTCGGCCTGCCGATCCCCCGTTCGAGGGTATGTGGTGGCTCTACGTCCCGATGGCGTTCGACGACTACTCCATCGTCATCATCATCCAGGAGGGACCCGACGGGTTCCGGTCACTCAACGACTGCACCCGGATCTTCAAGGACGGTCGCGTGGAACAACTCGGCTGGCCGCGGGTGAAGGTCCATTACCGCTCCGGTACCCGCATTCCCACCGGCGCCACCATCGACGCGACGGCACCCGATGGCACCGCACTGCGCTTCGATGTGGAATCCAAACTGCCGGTGCCGATTCACGTCGGCGGCGGCTACGGCGGCGACTCGGACTGGATTCACGGAGTCTGGAAGGGCGAGAAGTTCACCGAGCGGCTCACCTACGATATGACCGATCCGGCGATCATCGGCCGGGCCGGTTTCGGCGTCATCGACCA
>JBPPMV010000607.1:0-11670 GCA_051306235.1 Mycobacterium sp.
CGGTACCGAGGTGTCCGGGCTGGAGCAGCCGGTCAGGGTCAGCGCCACCGCAGCGCCGACGGCAAGCAGACGCGATATCGCACTCATGCGCTCAGACTCTAACCGTGATCCGGCTGGTGGCGGGGAACCGCGGACAGCAGACGCCGGGTGTATTCATGCTGGGGGTGCTCGAACACCTGATCACTGTCGCCCTGTTCGACGATGGTGCCCTTGTGCATCACCGCCACCCGGTGCGCGAGGTGGCGCACCACCGACAGATCGTGTGAGACGAACAGATACGCCAGACCGAATCGCTCCTGCAGGTCCAGCAGCAGGTTGATGATGCCGGCCTGGATCGACACGTCCAGCGCCGACACCGGCTCGTCGAGCGCCAGGATCTTGGGCTGTGTCGCCAGCGCCCGCGCGATCCCGATGCGCTGCTTCTGCCCGCCGGAGAATTCCGCCGGGTAGCGGCCGGCGTCTTCCCGGCGCAAGCCGACCAGGCCGAGCAGCTCGGCGACCCGGTCGTTGATCTCGGACTTGCTGGACCCGTTGGCGCGCAACGGTTCTGCCAGCACATCGAAGACCGGCAGGCGGGGATCCAACGAGGCGACGGGATCCTGGAAGACCACCTGCAGATCGCCGCGCAGCTCCCGCCGGGTGCGACGGTCCAGGGTCGCGACATCGGTGCCGAGAACCTCGATGCTGCCGGACTGCGGGGCGGTGAGTTCCAGGATCTGGTGCAACGTCGTGGACTTGCCGGAGCCCGATTCGCCGACGATCCCCAGTGTGCGGCCCTGGTGCAGTTCGAAGCTCACCCCGTCGACGGCCCGCACCTCGCCGACGCGGCGGCGGAACACCACGCCCTTGGTCAGCGCGAACGTCTTGGCCAGCTCGCGCACCGTCAGTACCGGCGCACCGGTGGCCGCCGGCGGGTCGGGAACCGGGGCTGTCGGCACTCCGTAGATCTCGGCGGCGCTGCGCCCGGCGACCTGATCGTTGTTGATACAGGCGACCTGATGGGCGGGACCGACGGTGACGAGTTCCGGTTCGGCGGTGCGGCAGTCGTCGATCGCCAGCGGGCAGCGTGGGGTGAACGGGCAGCCGGGCGGCAGTGCGGCCAGTGACGGGGGAGCGCCGGGGATGGGCACCAGGCGTTCGCCGCGGGGTGCGTCGAGCCGTGGCACCGACCCGAGCAGCCCTGCGGTGTAGGGCATCCGGCGGCCGCGGTACAGCTCGGCGACCGGTGCGGTCTCGACCGCCCGGCCGGCGTACATCACCAGCGCGCGGTCGGCGAACTCGGCGACGACCCCGAGATCGTGGGTGATGATCAGCACGCCGGCGCCGGTGACATCCCGCGCGGTGCGCAGCACGTCGAGGATCTGGGCCTGCACGGTGACATCCAGCGCGGCCGTCGGCTCATCGCAGATCAGCAGATCGGGATCGTTGGCGATCGCGATGGCGATGACCACACGCTGGCGCTCGCCGCCGGACAGTTCGTGCGGGAACGCCCGGGCGCGTTGTTCGGGTTGGGCGATGCCGACGAGTTCGAGTAATTCGACCGCGCGGGTGCGTGCCTGCCGCGCGCCGATCTCGCGGTGGTGGATACGGATGGCCTCGGCGATCTGATCGCCGACCGTGTAGACGGGCGTCAGCGCCGACATCGGATCCTGGAAGACGGTGCCGATCCGGGCCCCCCGGATCCGCGACATCTGGGCATCCGGCAGGCCGATAAGTTCGTCGCCCTGCAGTCGTACCGAACCGGATACCTCGGCGTATTCGGGAAGCAGCCCGATGACGGCCATGGCACCCGCCGATTTGCCTGCCCCGGATTCCCCGACCAGGGCGACGACCTCGCCTGATTCGACGTGGTAGTTCAGGCCGCGGACGGCGTCGACCGTCTCGGTGTCGGTGGGGAACTCGACCCGCAGATCGCGCACCTCTAGCAGAAGACTCATCGGGCCTTCCGCCGTGGCCGCGCCGCCGGATCGATCGCGTCGCGCAGTCCGTCGCCGATGAGGTTGGCACACAACACGATGAGCACCAATACCCCGGCGGGGAACAGGAACACCCACGGGAATGTCGTCACCGAACGGGTCCCGTCGGCGATCAGCGTGCCCAGCGAGACATCGGGCGGTTGCACCCCGAAACCGAGGAAGCTCAGCCCGGTTTCGGCCAGAATCGCCAAGCCCACGTTCAGCGCGGTGTCGATGATCAGGATGGATGCCACGTTGGGCACGATGTGTCGGATGATGATCCGCCAGTTCGAGACGCCCATGTACCTTGCCGCAACCACGAATTCGCGTTCGCGCAGACTCATCGTCATACCGCGCACGATGCGTGAGCTGATCATCCAGCTGAACACCGACAGCAGCAGGATCAGCCACAGCACGCTGCCGGACTCCCGGGTACGCGGTGTCACGATCGCGATGAGCAGGAAGCTCGGGACGACGAGGAGCAGATCGACGACCCACATCAGGGTGCGGTCCCGCCACCCGCCGAAGTAGCCGGCCACCGCGCCGACGGTGGCGGCGATGAGGGTGGAGATGAAGGCGACGGCCACCCCGATCAGCAGCGATTTCTGCATCCCCCGCAGGGTCTGGGCCAACAGGTCCTGCCCGATCGAGTTGGTGCCGAACCAGTGCGTGGTGGTCGGTGGCTGCTGCAGCGCGTAATAGTCGAGTTCGGTATGGGTGTAGGGCAGCAACGGAGGCAGCGCCCAGCAACTGATGAAGAGTACGGCGAGCACCACCACCGAGACGACCGCGGGCCGGTTGCGCAGGAACCGGCGCAGCAGCAGGGTGCGTCGGGAGACGAACTGGTACTCGGTGTCGGTCACGAGACACGCACCCGGGGGTCGAGCGCGGCGTAGATGATGTCCGACAGCAGCCCGGCGAGCAGGATCGTGACACCGGTGAACACCGTGATGGCGACGACGATATTGGTGTCCTGGGTGGTGATGCCCTGAATCACCCACTCGCCCATGCCATGCCAGCCGAAGATCTTCTCGACGAACACCGCACCGGTGAACAACCCGCCGACGCTGTAGGCGAACAGGGTCGCCATCGGGATCAGCGCGGTGCGCAGGCCGTGTTTGAACAGCGCTTGGCGCCGGGTCAGACCCTTGGCGCGCGCGGTGCGGATGAAGTCCTGCCCCAGCACATCGAGCATCGCGTTGCGCTGGTAGCGGCTGAACCCGGCGATCGATCCCAGTGCCAGCGTGAAGGTGGGCAGCACCAGATGCTGGATACGGTCCACGAATTGCGGCCACCAGCCGCCGATGGCGTCCGGCGAGGTCTCCCCGGTGTACTCGAACAGTTGCACACCGAGGATCGAGTTGACCTTCAGCGCGCCCAGGATCAGCAGGTTGGCGACCACGAAGGTGGGTGCGCTGAGGATCAGCAGGGAGGCCAGCGTGATGGCCCGATCGGAGAAGCGGTACTGCCGGATCGCGCCCCACGCGCCGACGACGACTCCGATGACGGTGCCGATGACGACACCGATGAGCACCAGTCGCAGGCTCACCCCGATCCGGCGCCACAGTTCGTCGGTCACCGGCTGGCCGGTCACGGTGGTGCCGAAGTCGCCCCGGACCGCTCCGGACACCCAATCCCCGTAGCGCAGCGGGATCGGCTTGTCGAGGTTCAGCTCGGCGGACTTGGCGTCGATCACCGCCTGGGGTGGGCGCGGGTTGCGTTCCAGCAGGCTGTCCAGCGGTGAGAACGTCAGCGAGGTCAGCGTGAAGGTCAGGATCGAGGCGAGCACGAGCAGGATGACGTAATTGAGCAGCCGACGCGCCAGGAAGCGGGTCATGCGGTGGATCCGCTGCCGGGCTGCATTCGGACAGGGTAGGAGATCTGCGCACAGGTAGCCGCCTGAGGTGGCCTTTGGGCGCGGCGAACCGCACTGTTTTCGCTGCCCGGGTTTCGTGCCGGGGTGTAGGGGTAACCGTCGGGCATGACTTCCAAGAAAATGGAGACGAACAAACTGAAGCTGCTGTTTGCCGGCGCCGGCGTCGGTGCGGTGCTTGCGATGACCGGTATCACTGCTGCTCAGACCACCACGTTCAGTGCTGACCCGGCGTTGCCTGAACCGACGGTGCCGGGCATCGTGACGGAGGTGACGGAAGCGCCGACGGAGGGTCCGACCATGGAGGCCGAGACTCCCACGTACACGACCACCACCACGCCGGTTCCCGCTCCCTGATCATCCGCTTGTCGCGTGACCGTCTGATTTTCACAGTCCACGCATAGGAATGGCACAGGGTCCGCCCACCGGGGTGGCGATAATGGAGGAATGACGTCCAATACGCACGAAGCTCCGGCTCGTGCGGTGATGCACCGGGCAGACGGTAAACCCGTTCGCGTTCTCGTCGTCGATGACGAGCCGGTACTGGCCGAACTCGTGTCGATGGCGTTGCGCTATGAGGGCTGGGACATCGCCACCGCCGGTGACGGTGCCACCGCCATCGAACTCGCCCGTGACAATCCGCCCGATGTGGTGGTGCTCGACGTGATGCTGCCCGATATGAGCGGCTTGGACGTGCTGCGTCGGCTGCGGGAGCTCAAGCCCGGTCTGCCGCTGCTGCTGCTGACGGCGAAGGATTCGGTGGAGGACCGCATCGCCGGTCTGACCGCAGGCGGTGACGACTATGTGACCAAACCCTTCAGCATCGAAGAGGTGGTGTTGCGGCTGCGCGCGTTGTTGCGGCGCACCGGGGTCGCCAACGACATCAGTGACGCCCAGCTCGTGGTCGGTGACCTGGTTCTGGATGAGGACAGTCACGAGGTGACCCGGGCCGGCGATCCCATCGCGCTGACCGCCACCGAATTCGAGCTGCTGCGGTTCATGATGCGTAACTCCAAACGGGTGCTCAGCAAGACACAGATCCTGGACCGGGTGTGGAGTTACGATTTCGGTGGGCGGTCCAACATCGTCGAACTCTATGTGTCGTATCTGCGCAAGAAGATCGACAGTGGCCGGGAACCGATGATCCACACGCTGCGCGGCGCCGGGTACGTCCTGCGTCCGCCACGCTGATCCGATGAAAAGCCGGCTGCTCGCACCGCGGACCTGGACGCTGCGGATGCGGCTGCTGGTCACCCAGGTCACCCTGCTGGCGCTGGTATGCGTCGCTATCGGTGTTGCCACCGAGTTCGCGCTGCAGCGGTTCCTGTTGCGGCAGTTGGATACTCAACTCGTCGAGGCCGCGAAACGGTCGGCCGGGATCATGGACCTGCCGCCCCCGCCTGCCGGTCTGATCCCGGCGGATCTGCCGAATTCTCCGCCCGGCGGCCCGGTGCGCTTCCGGTTCGATCCCGAGGAAGGCCCGGGACCGGGATTCCTCAACGCACCCGGTCAAGCGATCAAGACCGTGGGTGCGGTGATCACATCCACTGCCGGCGGGCGACGTATGGACAGTGGGGTCATCACGTCCGAGGGTGCCACCGCCGAGATCAGTTCGACAGCGGCGTCGCAACTGGCCGAGGTTCCGCCGACCCGAACCCCGGTCACCATGGTGCTGGACGGCTTGGGCTCCTACCGGGTGGTGGCATCGCAGACCCGCCACGGCCCCCAGACGATCGTCGTCGGGCTGCCCACGACCGTCGTCGATGACACCCTGCTGTGGGTGTTGTTGATGTTCTGTGTGGTCTCCGCCATCGCCCTGGCCGCCGCGACTGCGGCCGGGATCTGGATCATCCGGCGCCAATTGGAGCCACTGTCAAGGGTTTCCGCGGCAGCTCGCGAGGTGGCCGACCTTGAATTGGACAAGGGTGAAGTGCGGTTGCCGACACCGATCGTGCCGGTGGATGCGGTGAGTGCGCACACCGAGGTCGGTCAACTGAGCTCTGCGCTCAACCGGATGCTGGACCGTATCGCGGGTGCCCTGTCCGCGCGGCAGGACAGCGAAACCCGTGTCCGGCAATTCGTCTCGGACGCCAGCCACGAGCTGCGCACACCGCTGGCGGCGATCAGGGGCTATACCGAACTGGCCCAACGCAAGAGCGCCGAACTGCCCGAGGATGTCGCCCACGCGATGAGTCGCGTCGAATCCGAGACCCGCCGGTTGACCAGACTGGTCGAGGACATGTTGCTGCTGGCCCGCCTCGACGAGGGCAGACCGTTGGAGGCCGCACCGGTCGATCTGGCCCGGGTGGTGCTCGACGCCGTCAGCGACGCGCACGCCGCCGGCCCGGATCATGAGTGGTCGCTGGATCTGCCCGATGATCCGGCGCTGGTCACCGGCGATCAGGCCCGCCTGCATCAGGTCCTGACGAATCTGCTCACCAACGCCCGCGTGCACACCCCGGCCGGCACCACCGTCACCACCTCGGTGGTGATCGCCGACACCGGTGAGGTGGTGCTGACGGTGGCCGATGACGGTCCGGGTATCCCGGAGGCCCTGCAACCGGAGGTTTTCGAGCGTTTCGCCCGCGGCGACTCCTCGCGGTCGCGGCGTGGCGGCAGTACCGGGCTCGGCCTGGCCATCGTGGCCGCCGTGGTGAAAGCGCACTCCGGCCGACTCGATCTGCACAGTGTCCCGGGGGATACCCGGTTCGTCATCACGCTGCCCGGCAGCGGTCACAGCTGATGCACAGCTCGGTCAAATCGGCGGCGTAGCAAGCGCGGCCACCATGGCGGGGGTGACTGCCGTCTTGCCTGTCGATGTCCCGGTGCCGACGCGGCGCTCCCAGGAGCGCGTGGCGCTGGCGGGGCTGCTGGTGTGCACGGCGGCGCTGTATCTGTGGAACCTGTCGGCGAGCGGATGGGCCAACAGCTTCTATTCCGCGGCGGTGCAGGCCGGCAGCCAGGACTGGACGGCGTGGTTGTTCGGATCCAGTGACCCCGCCAACGCCATCACGGTGGACAAGACGCCGGCGGCGCTGTGGGTAATGGGCTTGTCGGCCCGGATCTTCGGCTTCGGCTCCTGGTCGGTGCTGGTACCGCAGGCGCTCATGGGGGTGGCGTCGGTCGCGCTGCTGTACGCGGCGGTCCGCCTGGTCAGCGGGCCGGTGGCGGCCTGGCTGGCGGGTGCGATGCTGGCGGTGACGCCGGTGGCCGCGTTGATGTTCCGCTTCAACAATCCCGACGCCCTGTTGGTGCTGTTGCTGATCGCGGCCGCCTACTGCGTGCAACGCGCCTGCGCCCGCGACGCCGGGCGGTGGTGGCTGGTCGCCGTCGGCGTGCTCACCGGGTTCGCGTTCCTGGCCAAGATGATGCAGGCGTTCCTGGTGTTGCCCGCCTTCGCGGCGGCCTACCTGATCTGCGCGGCGGCGCCGCTGCGGACCAGGCTGCTCCGGTTGGCCGGCGGTGCGGCCGCGTTGGTGGTGTCCGGCGGCTGGTACCTGTTGCTCGTCGAGCTGTGGCCGGTCGCCGATCGGCCCTATATCGGTGGCTCCCAGCACAACAGCATCGTCGAGCTGGCGCTGGGCTACAACGGGGTGAGCCGGTTGACCGGCGCACAGGCCGGTGGGCTGGGCAACCTGAACTTCGATGTGGGCTGGGACCGGTTGTTCGGCGCCGGGATGGGCAGCGAGATCGGCTGGCTGCTGCCGGCCGCGGTCATCTGCGCCGGAGCAGGTTTCGTGCTGACCCGGCGGGCTCCGCGCACCGATCCCGTCCGGGCCGCGCTGATCATCTGGGCCGGCTGGTTGGCGGTGACAGCCGTGGTGTTCAGCTACGCGAACGGCATCGTGCATTCGTACTACACCGTCGCGCTCGCGCCGGCGATCGCCGCGTGTGTGGCGATCGGCGCGGAACTGCTGTGGCGCAACCGACCCGACCGGCGCGCCACGGCGGTGTCGGCGGGCGTCGTGCTGATGACAGTCGCCCTGGCGGTGGCACTGCTCGCCCGCCGGCCCGACTGGTTGCCGTGGTTGCGCTGGGGGATCGCGGTGACCGGTATCGCCGCTGCCGCACTGATCCTGTCGGCCCGAAGGTTTCCGGTCGCACGGGTGGCGGCAGCGCTGTCGGTGCTGTGCGTGCTGGCCGGACCCGTCGCCTATGCGGTGGCCACCGTCGCGACCCCGCACACCGGGGCGATCCCGTCGGCGGGCCCGGCGCACAGCGGCCCGCTTGTCGGTGGTCACCGGCCGGGCGGCCCGGCGTTCGGCGGACCACCTCCGGGCGGTCCGCCCGACGGTGGCTCCCGGGTTGGCGGCCCGCCGTTCGGCGCCGGCCTGCTGGACGCGCCGAAGTCCACGCCGGCGGTCACGGCGCTGCTGACCGATGACGCCGGGCGCTACACCTGGGCCGCCGCGGTGGTGGGCTCGAACAACGCGGCCGGATATCAGCTGGCCGCCGATGTCCCGGTGATGGCCGTCGGCGGATTCAACGGCACCGACCCCGCACCCACGATGGACGCCTTCCGGCAGTTGGTCGCCGACGGACGTGTTCACTACTTCATCGAGTCCCGCATCATGGCCGGTCAGCGGGCTGAGCAGGTGGGCAGCCGCGATGCCGTGGACATCGCGCAATGGGTGCAGAGCAGCTTCACCCCCGTCACCGTCGACGGGACCGTTCTGTACGACCTGACCGACTCATAGCGTGCGCACAGGTTGGACCCATGGGTGGCACACGCTGCGGTTCGAGGATGAAGACATGACAGACACCGCTTTCGCCGCGCGCCCCAACGCAGTACTGGTCGCACGTGCCGCCGGTACCCCGGTGGTCGACATCGTCGTTCCGGTGTTCAACGAGCAGGCCGCGCTGGCGAGTTCGGTGCGCCGGTTGCACCGGCACCTGCAGGAGAGCTTCACCTTCACGGTCCGGATCACCATCGCCGACAACGCCAGCACCGACGACACCCCGCGCATCGCCGCCGAGCTGGCCGACGAGCTGACCGACGTGCGGGCGGTCCGGCTCGACCAGAAGGGCCGCGGCCGGGCCCTGCACCAGGTGTGGACCGAATCGGACGCGCCGGTGCTGGCCTATATGGACGTGGACCTCTCCACCGACCTGGCCGCGTTGGCCCCGCTGATCGCCTCGCTGATCTCCGGGCACTCCGACCTGGCCATCGGCACCAGGCTGAACCGCAGTTCCCGGGTGGTGCGCGGCGCCAAGCGGGAGTTCATCTCGCGCTGCTACAACCTGATCCTGAAATCCACACTGCGCGCCGGATTCTCGGACGCCCAGTGTGGATTCAAGGCGATCCGGGCCGACGTGGCCCGTGAACTGCTGCCCTATGTGTCCGATACGGGCTGGTTCTTCGACACCGAACTGCTGGTCCTCGCCGAGCGCAGCGGCCTGCGGATCCACGAGGTTCCGGTGGACTGGGTCGACGACCCGGACAGCCGGGTCGACATCGTGGCCACCGCGAAGGCCGACCTGATGGGCATCGGGCGGCTGCTGCGCGGCTTCGCCGGGGGCTCCATCCCGATCAATGCCATTGCTGCACAGTTGGGTTCGCGTCGGGCGGCGGCCCCCGGATCGCTGCTGCGTCAGGTCGTCCGATTCGGCACCGTCGGGGTGCTGTCCACCGCGGCATACCTGCTGCTGTTCCTGATGATGCACGGCCTGGTCGGCGCCCAGCTGGCCAACCTCGCGGCACTGCTGATCACCGCCGTCGGCAACACCGCCGCCAACCGGCGGTTCACCTTCGGGGTCCGGGGCGCGGGCGCGGTCACCCGGCACCACGTCGAAGGGCTCATCGTGTTCGCCATCGCCCTGGTCATCACCAGCGGATCGTTGGCCGGCCTACACGCCGCCGTGGAGCGACCCGATCAGTTGCTGGAGATGACAGTTCTGGTCATCGCGAATCTGGTGGCCACCGCGGTGCGCTTCGTCCTGCTGCGGGGCTGGGTTTTTCACCCCGGCCGCCGCTGACACCCCGAATCTTCACATAAGGAAAACTATGACGATGACAGCAGAGGTTCAGACGGCGCACGAGCCGGTCGGTGAGCCCGCCCACCGTGCCCGCTGGGAACGTCCGGGCCTGCTCGCCCTGCTGGCCGGCACCGCGGTGCTCTATCTGTGGGGGCTGGGCTCCAACGGCTGGGCCAACAGCTATTACGCCGCGGCAGCGCAGGCGGGCACCCAGGACTGGAAGGCCTGGCTGTTCGGGTCGTTCGATGCCGGGAACGCCATCACCGTCGACAAGCCGCCCGCGGCACTGTGGGCGATGGTGTTGTCCGGCAGGTTGTTCGGATTCAGCGAGTTCACAATGCTGCTACCGCAGGCCCTGATGGGAGTGGCGGCGGTGGCGGTGCTGTACCTCACCGTCAAGCGCACCAGCGGTCCCGGCGCAGGGCTGATCGCCGGCGCCGCGCTGGCGTTGACTCCGGTCGCGACGCAGATGTTCCGCTACAACAACCCGGACGCATTGCTGGTGCTGCTGCTGGTCGTCGCCGCGTACTGCATGGTGCGGGCCACCCAATCGGGCAGCACGCGGTGGGTGGCATTGGCCGGGTGCGCAGTCGGATTCGCGTTCCTGACCAAGATGCTGCAGGCATTCCTGGTGATTCCCGCACTGGGCCTGGTGTTCCTGGTCGCGGCCCCCACGAGCTTCTGGAAGCGGATCGGCGCCCTGCTGGTCGGGGCGGTGGTCGCCGTGTTCTCAGCGGGCTGGTACATCGCGCTGGTGAGCCTTTGGCCGGCCGAATCACGGCCGTATATCGCCGGATCGAGCGATAACAGTTTGCTGCAGTTGGCATTCGGTTACAACGGTATCGACCGTATCGTCGGCCAGGGCCAGCCCGGCGGCAGTCCCGGAGCGGGCGGCCCCGGCGGCCCGGGCGGCGGACCGAACCTGTTCTTCGGCGGCGATCCCGGAATCGGCAGGCTGTTCGGCGCGTCCATGGGTGCCGAGGCGTCCTGGTTGCTGCCCGCGGCTCTGGTCGGGTTGCTCGTTGTGCTGTGGCTGACCCGGCGCGCCGCACGCACCGATGCGGTGCGCGCCGGTGCGCTGATGTGGGGGGCCTGGCTGCTGGTCACGGGCGCCGTGTTCAGCTTCATGGACGGCATCATCCACCCGTACTACACCGTGGCCCTGGCTCCGGCGACCGCTGCGCTGGTCGGCATGTCGGCGGTCGAATTATGGCGGCGCCGAGAGTATCTGGTGGCACGGACGGTACTGGCGCTCACCCTGGCCGGTACCGGCGGGTGGTCCTTCGTGCTGCTCTCCCGTAACGCGGACTGGTGGCCTGCGTTGCGCTGGACGGTCCTGATCATCGCCGTTCTGGTGGCGGTGGTGCTCGCTGTCGGGGTGCACCGGTTGAGTCGGGTTGCTACCGGCGTCCTGGTGGCCGCGGCGCTGCTGGCCGGTGCAGCGGGCAGTGCCGCGTGGTCGGTGGCGACCGTCGCGGACGGTGCCAGCGGTGGGCCGATGGCGGTCTCCGGACCGGCGCAGCAGCACGACTTCGGTCCGGGACCGGGCGGACAGGGTGGCCCGGGGTCCCGTCCCGGCGGGCCGGGTTCGCGCGCCGACGTCGGTGCCTTGTCCGATCTGGTGGCCGGCCTCGACAACCGCTGGGCGGCAGCAACAGTGGGATCGATGATGGCAGGGGATCTGGAGCTCAAGAGTGGAGCGTCCATCATGTCGATCGGTGGTTTCGCCGGCGGAGACGATGCGCCGACGCTGCAACAGTTCCAGGAGTACGTGGCAGCCGGGGACGTGCGGTACTTCATCGCCGGCGAGCGGTTCGGGCCGCCCGGGGAACGGGACGGATCCGGAACGCAGATCACCGAGTGGGT
>JBPPMV010000608.1:0-2586 GCA_051306235.1 Mycobacterium sp.
TCGTCCTCAACGAACAGCAGGCGCGCGATCTGCGCCCGCACGTCGCGGCCGTCGGCCTGCAGGTGCCCGATGCCGCAGCCACCTCCGCGCGGGCCGCCGAACTGATGGCACCGGTGGCCTACCGGCGTACCTATGCCGCGGATCAGCCGTTCGGCGCGGCCGTCGCACCCGGGGGCACCGAGTTCTTCTGGACCTCGGCGCCCGCCTGGGTCAACGAATTCGAGGGCGGCTACACCCAGGCCACCCCCGAGCTGGCGATCGACCACATCAATCTCACCCAGCCCTGGCATACCGCCGAGGACGCCGTGCTGTTCCTGACCAGCGTTTTCGGGTTGGTCGCCGACGCCCCCGCCGAGGTGCCCGGTCCGACCGGCCTGGTGCGCAGCCAGGTGATGCGCACCGCCGACTCCGCGGTGCGCATGCCGCTGAACGTCGCCCCGCACATCCTGGACGGACTGGCCCAGCACGTCGCGTTCGCCTGCGATGACGTCATCGCGCTGGCCCGCAGTGCCGCTGCCAACGGTCTAGAATTCCTTCCGGTGCCGGACAACTATTACGACTATCTGGCCGGACGCTTCGGGCTGGCCACCGATATCGTCGCCGAACTGCGCGATCACAACCTGCTCTACGACCGCGCACCGGACGGTGGCTATTTCATCCACTTCTACACCCGCACCGTCGGCACGGTCTTCCTGGAGTTCGTGCAGCGCTTCGGCGGTTATGACGGCTACGGCACCGACAATGCGCCGGTGCGCCTTGCCGCCCAGCGGCAGCGCGTCGGTACCGTACTGGCGTGACCGAAAGCCGATTGCTGCTCCTGAACGGCCCCAATCTGAACCTGCTCGGCACCCGCCAGCCGGAGATCTACGGCTCCACCACGCTCGCGCAGATCGAGGAGCGGGTGGCCGCGGTGGCCGCCGAGCACGGCCTGGATGTGCGGGCCGTACAGAGCAACCACGAAGGTGCGTTGATCGATGCGATCCACGCCGCCCGCCAGGACTGCGCGGGCATCATCATCAATCCCGGTGCCTACAGCCACACCTCGGTGGCCATCGCCGACGCGCTGACCGGTGTGGAACTGCCCGTCGTCGAGGTGCACCTGAGCAATATCCACCGGCGTGAGGCCTTCCGGCACCACTCCTACGTGTCGGCCGTGGCCGAGGTGGTCATCGCCGGCGCAGGGCCTCGGGGCTACGAGTTCGCGGTGCATCACCTGGCGGGTAGGCCGTCGTGATCCAGCCGCCGATCGTCCGCTACGCCGGCTTCCTGGTGGCGGCCGAGGGGGTGGCCGCGCTGATCATGGCCGCGGTGCTGCTGGTGCGCGCGTTCGGCGGCGCCGATCAGCACATCGTCAACGGCTACGGCACCGCTGTGTGGTTCCTGCTGATCGGTGCGGGTGTCATCACCGGCGGCTGGGCCCTGGTGACCGGGCGGCGCTGGGGGCGCGGGATCGCCGTGCCCACCAACCTGCTGCTGCTACCGGTGGCCTGGTACGTCATCACCTCACACCACGCCGTCTACGGAATCCTGGTGGGCCTGCTGGCTCTGGCCGCGCTGGGCATGTTGTTCAGTCCCTCGTCGGTGCAGTGGATGGCCGGCCGGGACTAGGAACTTTCCCCGGCAAGTGCGCTGAGTTCCGGCCCGGACACCCGGTAGGTGGTCCATTCGGTCTGCGGTTTGCCGCCAACGGCGTCATAGAGCGCGATGGCGTTGACGTTCCAGTTGAGCACCGCCCAGCTCAATCTGGTGTAGCCGTTCGCCTCGCACTCGGCGGCCAACGCGGACAGCAACTTCCGGGCCAGGCCACGCCTGCGGAAGGCCGGGCGGACGAACAGATCCTCCAGGTAGACCCCGGCCACGCCGTCCCAGGTGGAGAAGTTCGGGAACCACACCGCCGTCGCGGCGGCCTGCCCGTCGACCTCCACGATATGCGCGTAGGCGGTCGGCTTCTCGGCGAAAAGTGCGGTGTGCAACTGGGTTTCGGTGACGGTGCATTCCTCGGAGGCGTTCTCGAAGGCCGCCAGCTCCTGGATCATCGCAACGATCTCGGCCTCGTCGCCCGGTCGTGCGCGCCGAATCTCTTCGTTCATGCGCGATCCGCTCCGCTTCTCGCTGTCGTCATGTTGCCCCCAGCCCTGTCAGGATCGTCCGGAACTTCGTCGTGGTCTCGTCGACCTCGTCATCGGGGTCGGATTCGGCGACGATCCCGCCGCCGGCATGCGCGAGCGCGCTGCGGCGATCCGGGGCCAGCACCGCGCACCGGATCGAGACGACCCAGCGGCCGTCCCCGTGCGCATCGCACCAGCCGACCGCCCCCGCATAGAAGCCGCGGTCGCCTTCCAGTTCGGTGATCAGCTCGGCCGCCAAGTCGGTGGGTACACCGCCGACCGCGGGCGTCGGGTGCAGCGCCAGTGCGAGATCCAGCGCGGTGGTGTCCGCCGAGCGCAGCCGGCCGCGGATCGGGGTGCTCAGATGCCACAGCGCGTCGGTGCCGTGCAGTTGCGGTTCCGTGGCGATCTCCAGATCCACGCACAGCGGGTCCAGCGCCGTGCGCATCATCTCGACGACCAGCGCGTGTTCATGCCG
>JBPPMV010000609.1:0-8051 GCA_051306235.1 Mycobacterium sp.
CCGCGACGCGTGTGTAACACAGATTTAACAGCCGGTACCTAGGCTTCCAGCATGGACCGCCAGAAGGAATTTGTGCTGCGCACGCTGGAGGAACGCGATATCCGCTTCGTCCGGTTGTGGTTCACCGACGTGCTCGGGTACCTCAAGTCGGTGGCTATCGCGCCCGCGGAACTCGAAGGCGCCTTCGAGGAGGGCATCGGTTTCGACGGCTCCTCCATCGAGGGCTTCGCCCGGGTGTCCGAGGCCGATATGGTTGCCCGCCCGGATCCGTCGACCTTCCAGGTGCTGCCGTGGTCCGACAGCTCCGGCAAGCACCACTCGGCGCGGATGTTCTGCGATATCACCATGCCCGACGGCTCGCCGTCCTGGGCGGATTCACGGCACGTACTGCGCAGGCAGCTCGCCAAGGCCAGTGACCTGGGGTTCTCCTGCTACGTGCACCCCGAGATCGAATTCTTCCTGCTGAAGCCCGGCAATGACGACGGCTCGGTGCCGGTCCCGGCCGACAACGGCGGCTACTTCGATCAGACCATCCATGATTCGGCACCCAACTTCCGCAGGCATGCCATCGACGCGCTCGAGCAGATGGGCATCTCGGTCGAGTTCAGCCACCACGAGGGCGCACCCGGCCAGCAGGAGATCGACCTGCGCTACGCCGACGCGCTGTCGATGGCCGACAACGTGATGACCTTCCGCTACGTCGTCAAGGAGGTCGCGCTGGCCGACGGTGTGCGCGCCTCCTTCATGCCCAAGCCGTTCGGCGAGTACCCGGGCTCGGCCATGCACACCCACATGAGCCTGTTCGAAGGTGACACCAACGCCTTCCACAGCCCCGATGACCCACTGCAGCTCTCCGATGTCGCCAAGTCGTTCATCGCCGGCATCCTGGAGCACGCCAGCGAGATCAGCGCAGTCACCAATCAATGGGTCAACTCCTACAAGCGTCTGGTGCACGGCGGCGAAGCGCCGACCGCGGCGTCCTGGGGCGCGGCCAACCGCTCGGCCCTGGTCCGGGTGCCGATGTACACACCGCGCAAGGCGTCATCGCGGCGTATCGAGGTCCGCAGCCCGGACTCGGCCTGCAACCCGTACCTGACCTACGCGGTGTTGCTGGCCGCCGGGTTGCGTGGTGTCGAGAAGAACTACGTGCTCGGTCCGCAGGCCGAGGACAATGTGTGGAGCCTGACGCCCGAGGAGCGTCGCGCCATGGGGTACAAGGAGCTGCCCGGCAGCCTGGGTGTGGCGCTCACCGAGATGGAAACCTCCGAACTCGTCGCGGAAGCGTTGGGGGAGCACGTCTTCGACTACTTCCTACGCAACAAGCGCACTGAGTGGGAGAACTACCGCAGCACGGTCACCCCGTTCGAGCTGAAGAACTACCTCGCGCTGTAGGTTCGTGGGGTGGCCAAACCCGCGACGCAGCGACCCAAACTGCCCGGTGTCGGCCGGCTCGGCCTCGTCGAGCTCACCGCCCGGGACGACCTGAACCGGCTCGGCTGGAACACCGACGACTACGTCGAACTGCTGTGGTCACTGTCGCGCGCACCCGACGCCGACGCGGCACTGCGCACCATGGTGCGCCTCGCCGACGCGCTGGACGGCGACTGGGAGGAACTCAACCGGGCGCTGCTGAAGGACAAGGGCCTGCGCGGACGGTTGTTCTCGGTGCTGGGTGGCTCGCTGGCCCTCGGCGATCATCTGGTAGCCCGGCCGCAGTCCTGGCATCTGCTCTCCGGTGCCGCGACGCTGCCGCCCGTCGAGGAGTTGCGGCAGATGTTCGTCGCCGAGGCGCAGAGCGCGACGGACTCGCGCTCGGCGAGCCTGGCGCTGCAGACCCTCTACCGGGACCGGCTGCTGGTGCTTGCCGGGCTCGATCTGGCACCGACCGTCGAGAACGAGCCGGTGCTGCAGTTCAGCGCCGTCGGTGAGCACCTGGCCGATCTCGCCGACGCGGCGCTGGCCTCCGCGCTCACGGTGGCCGTGCAGACGGTGTGCGGTGACGATACGCCCGCGCCGGTGATTTCGGTGATCGCGATGGGCAAAAGCGGTGCCCGCGAACTGAACTACGTCAGCGATGTCGACGTCATCTTCGTGGTCGAGAAGGCGGATGCGATCAGCACCCGTGTCGCGGGGGAGATGATGCGCTTCGCCGGCGACACGTTCTTCGAGGTGGATGCGGCGCTGCGGCCCGAAGGCAAACAGGGCCAGCTGGTGCGCACCCTGGAATCGCATATCGCCTACTACGAGCGGTGGGCCAAGACCTGGGAGTTCCAGGCGCTGTTGAAGGCGCGCCCGGCCGCCGGTGACGCCGACCTCGGCGCCCGCTACATCGAGGCGCTGATGCCGATGGTGTGGACCGCTTGTGAGCGTGAGGATTTCGTCGTCGAAGTGCAGGCGATGCGACGCCGCGTCGAGCAACTGGTGCCGGCCGGGGTGCGTGCCCGGGAGCTCAAACTGGGCACCGGTGGACTGCGCGATGTCGAATTCGCGGTGCAGCTCCTGCAATTGGTGCACGGCCGCAATGACGAGTCGCTGCACGTGGCCTCGACGGTGGACGCGCTGGCCGCGCTCAGTTCCGGCGGCTATGTCGGCCGTGACGACGCGGCAAACATGACCGCATCCTACGAGTTCCTGCGGTTGCTGGAGCACCGGCTGCAGCTGCAGCGCCTCAAACGGACCCACATGCTGCCGGAGCCCGACGATATCGAGGGGATGCGCTGGCTGGCGCGCTCGGCTCACATGCGTCCCGACGGTCAGCACGATGCCCTCGGGGTGCTGCGCCAGGAACTCAAACGGCAGAGCATGCGGGTATCCCGCCTGCACGCCAAACTCTTCTACCAGCCGCTGCTGGAATCTGTTGGCAAGCCTGCCTTTTCGGGCGGCTTGTCGACCGCGGCCGCCGAACGGCAGCTTGCCGCGCTGGGCTACGAGGGGCCGCAGAGTGCGCTGACCCACCTGGCCGCGCTGGCCAGCGAGGGCGGCAGGCGCGGCCGGGTGCAGCAGGTGCTGCTGCCGACGCTGCTGGACTGGCTCTCCGACACCCCCGATCCGGATGCCGGTCTGCTGTCCTACCGGCGGATCAGCGAGGAACTCGGCGACCTGCGCTGGTATCTGTCGACATTGCGCGACGAGGGTGCCGTCGCCAAGCGGCTGATGCGGGTGCTGGGCACCTCGGCGTATGTGCCGGATCTGCTGATGCGCGCGCCCGAGGTCATCCAGCTCTACGCCGACGGTCCCAACGGCCCCAAACTGCTCGACGGCGACCCCGACACGGTGGGGCGCGCACTGGTCGCGTCGGCCGGGCGGCACCAGGACCCGGCGCGGGCGATCGCCGCGGCGCGCACGCTGCGCCGCCACGAACTGGCCCGGGTGGCATCGGCGGATCTGCTGGGCATGCTCGAGGTGACCGATGTGTGCCGGGCACTGACTTCGATCTGGGTGGCGGTGCTGCAGGCCGCCCTCGAGGTGGTGATCCGAGACAAGACACTCGAGGGCGGCGCGCCGGCACGCATTGCGGTGATCGGCATGGGCCGTCTCGGTGGCCGGGAACTCGGTTACGGGTCCGATGCCGATGTCATGTTCGTGTGCGAACCTTCTGATGGGGTCGAGGAGGCCGTTGCGGTGAAGTGGGCGGTGACGGTCGCCGAACAGGTGCGGGCGCTGCTCGGAACTCCCAGTGCCGACCCGCCTTTGGAGGTCGATATCGGTCTTCGCCCGGAGGGTCGCAACGGTCCGCTGGTGCGGACGCTGTCCTCATATGCGGCCTATTACGCGCAGTGGGCGCAGCCCTGGGAGATTCAGGCGTTGTTGCGGGCGCACCGGGTGGCCGGCGATGTCGAACTCGGGGAGCGTTTCCTGCTGATGATCGACAAGACCCGTTACCCGGCCGGTGGGGTATCCGCTGAAACGGTCCAGGAGATCCGCCGGGTCAAGGCGCGGGTGGACGCCGAACGGCTGCCCCGCGGTGCGGACCCGAACACCCACACGAAGTTGGGCCGCGGTGGCCTGGCCGATGTCGAGTGGACGGTGCAGCTGCTGCAGCTGCGCCACGGGGACAAGATTCCGTCGCTGCACAACACCTCGACCCTGGAGACCCTCGATGCCATCGGCGCCGCGGAACTGGTCGCCGAAGGTGATGTTGCGCAGCTGCGTGAGGCCTGGCTGACCGCCACCCGGGCCCGCAATGCGCTGGTGCTGGTCCGGGGTAAGCCCACCGATCAGCTGCCGGGTCCGGGTCGGCAGCTCAATGCCGTTGCCGCAGCAGCTGGTTGGTCCGATGGTGACGGCGGCGAGTTCCTGGATAACTATCTGCGGGTGACGCGGCGCGCGAAGGCCGTTGTGCTCAATGTCTTTGGGGGTTGAACCGGTCGGAGGCCGCAAGCTCAGGTCAGCCGGTCGGCGATGATCCCCACCGAGTCAAAGGCCGTCTTGATGGTGTTGAGCGCAGCGGTGGTGAACCCATTGGCCCGCGCCGAGCTGAGCACCGCGTATCTGGCGTCGACGAACTTGGCGGTCGAGGGCAGCCGGTAGAGGGACTCGTAGAACACCCGGGCCCACTGTTCCCCGGACAGCTGGTCCTTGGTGGCGTCCATCATCTTATAGGCCGCGAAGTTCATGATGCCGCTGTTGCTGTGCACGTAGTCGAAATCGTCGTTGTCAGTGCAGCCGCACGGATCGACGTATCGGCTGTCGTAGTGTTCGGGCTGGCGGTAGTTCGAGGGATCGGCCATGTTGCGGTACGGATTGCCGGACGCGTCCTCGGCGAAAAGCCATCGGGCCGAGCCGGTCTTGTTCTCGATGATGGCGCCCAGGATGTCGGCGTAGGACTCGTTCATGGCGCCCGATTCACCCAGATAGGCCAGCCCGTTGATGTACTGGATGACCGCGTGGGTGTATTCATGTGCCACCAGATCCAGTGCGGCCTGGGTGTTTCCGGCATCGCCGAACACCATCACCGATCCGGTCCAGGCGGCATTGCGCCAGCCGCTCGCCGCGGCCCCGCTGGGGTTGTAGTCGATGCTCATCGTGACCGTGGCGTGGTTGTCGTCGAAGGAATCCCGGCCCAGCACCGCCGTGTAGTAGTCGAAGACCCGGGCCATGTTGGCCTGTGCCGATACCGCCGATCGCAGCCAGCTCGTCGTGTAGCCGACCACAGTGCCGGGGATGCTGGGCAGCCCCGACCATGAACTCTGGTACTTGGTGGCATAGGTGATGATGTTGCGGCCGGCGTCGGTCAGCACGATCGAGGTGCCGGTGTTGGCGGCGATGACGGTGCGCACCTTGCCCAGCTGATCCGTTCCCGATGACCGCACCGGGGCCAGCGCGTGCTGGGCGGTGGAGAATTCGGAGATGATGCTGCCGGGCTCGGGGCCGTTGGCGGCGATGTAGTACCGGGTGCCGACCGACGGGTACGGGCTGTCGAGCGCGGAGCTGACGTTCACCCGCCAGGCCAGCCGCGGCTCGTTGTTCAGATCCTCGTGGTAGATCACCAGTTCGGTGTCGAAGTGCAGCGTTGCGAAGAAGGCGTCCTTGGCCGCCTGGCTGGGGTTGCCGCCGAAATCGGACAGCAGGTCCGTCTTGATCAGGTCGATGACCTTGGATGCCCGATCAACCGCCCCGATCGGCACGTGATTGACGGTGGTGATGTCGGGGTCGTAGTTGCTGATCAGGCTGGTCACGGTGCCGGTGCTGTCGGTGGTGAGCACCACCTCGCTGCCCATCACCCGCAGACCGTCGACCGTCGGGCGTAGCCGGTAGAACACCGAGCCGAAGTCGTTGGTGGACATGGTGATATCGCCGGCCTGGGCGAAACCGGTGGGGACGCCCAGCAGGGTGGACATGCGGTTCAGAATGGCCGCGGCCGATGCGGCGTCGGTCACGGTGTCGACGGTGAAGGTGCCATCGATATTGCGCACCTTGCCTGCGGCGTTCTTGCCGACGTCGACATGGCCGGTCGACGTCAGGTTCTTCAGTTCGGCGAGGGTCAGGGTGCCGTCGACGTCGGGGTGTACCGCGGTGATCGGCACCGTGACATCGACCGGGATGCCGTCCTGACCGTCGAGTGCGGACACCGTGAAGGTCAGTACATCCGGTCCCGTGGTGAACCAGGCGCGGTAGCGCGCAATGTTGTTGGGGGCGAAGGTGAACGCGCCGGTGGTCGGGTTGATGGCCAGCGTGCCGGTCGTCGGCGTCGCCGAGGCGAGCAGGTAGTTCAGCGGGGAGGAATCGGTGACGTGGATCTGGCCGGTGACCGCACCGGTGATCGCGTTCACCGTGTAGGCGACGGTGCCGGAGACCGGCAGGTCATTGCCCGGCGTCGAGGCCGCGACGGTGACCGCCACGGTGAGTGTCTGTGTCCCACCGTGTCCGTCGTCGATCCGGACGGTGAAGGAGTCGCTGCCGGCCGTCCCGCGCGCGGTTGCGGTGGGGGTGTAGCCGAAGGCGCCGTCGGCGTTGAGGACGACGGCACCCCGGGCTGGGCCCGCCTGGACGGTGAAGGTCAGGGCGTCCTGATCAGCGTCGGTGACGCTGAGCGTCCCGGTGACCCGGCCGGTGTCGACATTGGTGGCCAGGCCGGTGATCGTCGCGGCGGTGGGCGCGGTGTTGCGGGCGCTGATAGCCACGGTGACCGGCACGTCGAGGACGCCGCCGTGCCCGTCATCGACGGTGACGGTGAAGGTTTCGCTCTTCGCCGAGGGATCGGCGGTGGCGGCGGCGTGGCGGGCGGTGACGGTCGGGGTGTAGGTGAACTTGCCGTCCGCGCCGACGACCAGCGTCCCCTTCATGGTGGCGCCGGTGCCGTCGAAGAAGATGCGGTCGCGGTTGGCGTCGGTGACCTTGACGGTTCCGCTGATCACGCCCGTCGTCGCATTGGGTTTGCCCAGCGTCACGGTCGCGACGGGTGCGCTATTGGCCGGGACCACTGCGATGGTGATGGTCTGCTGGACCACCCCGCGGCGTCCGTCATCGACGGTGATGGTGACGGTATCGGTGCGTGCGGACAGCGGTGCGGTGGCGCTTGCCGCCAGGTGCCGGGCGGCCGCGGTGGGGGTGTAGGTGAAGGTGCCGTCGGCGCCGAAGGTGATGGCGCCCTTGGTGGGTTTGGTGAGCACCGTGATCTTCAGCGGGTCGTCGTCCCCGTCGCTGATGCCGGTGAGCCCGAGCACCTGTCCGGTGACGGCATTGCCGGTACCGGTCGGCGCCACCACCTCGGGCCGAAGATTGGGCGGGACCAGCGAGACCACCCGCAACGCACCGCCCGCGCTGTCGGTCAGGTAGAGCTCCATACCGTCGGGACTGGTGGCGATGGCCCCGGCGCCGGCTCCGGTGTCCAGGGTGGTCAGCAGGGACCGGGTCCTGGTCTCGTATACCGCCAGATCACCGTCGGCGGCGGCCAGGAACAGCAGCGATCCGTCCATGTTGATCGCGGCGCCCGTGACGGCCTTTGCGACGGTGAATTCGGCGACGGTGGCACCGGTGAGCACCTTGACGGTGGTGCCGCCGGTCACCGTGTAGACCGACGCGGAGTCGCGGCTGACCGCCACCACCGTCGAACCTGCGCTGTTGGCAAGCAGTTTTGCGGAGTTGCTCCACGAGGAGGTGGAGTACACGGCGATGCCGGCCGCTGTTGTCGCGTACACCCGCTTGCCATCCGGGCTGACGACCAGCGATGTCGCACCGGTGGTGTTGGCGATCCACGCGCTGATGCGGTTGGACGAGGTGCTGAGTTTCGCCATCTTGCCGGTCGCGTTGCCGATGTACACCGCCGAGCCCGAGGGGTTGATGGCGAGGGTGGTCGGGGTGAAGCTGAGCGCGATCTGGCGCTGCACGGTGTTGGTGGCGGTGTCGATCACCGAGATGGAACGGCTACCGGCATTTGCCACATAGGCCCTGGTGCCGTCGGCCTTGACCACCACGGCAACGGGATTGATTCCGACTGGGATCGTGGACAGCACGGTACCGGTGAGGGTGTTGATCACCGTGACCGTTCCGACCGACGAATTCACCAGGTACGCACGGGTGTTGGTGGCTGTGACCGCGCTCGGCCCACC
>JBPPMV010000610.1:0-6026 GCA_051306235.1 Mycobacterium sp.
CTCACCCAACTCATTCAGCTCACCGATGTCGAGGGCAAGTCCGTCGACACCTGGATGGTGCTCGGCCAGGTGATCGCGGTGCACATCGACCAGCAGTGGTTGGTCGACGGGGTCTACGACACCGCCGGCCCACGGCCCATCCTGCGCAGTGGCGGGCCCGCCAACTATTCCGAGATCGGGCCCGACAGCGTCTTCACCATGAACCGACCGACCTGACTCAGGACAGCGTGGTGCATCCCAGTCGCGCGCTCAGCCGTTCGTTGCCTGCGCGTACCGCGAGGAGACCACGTCCCAATCGACTACCTGCCACCAGTCGGTGAGGTACTCGCCGCGCCGGTTCTGGTGCTTGAGGTAGTAGGCGTGCTCCCAGACGTCATTGCCCAGCAGCGGTGTGCCCTTGACGTCGGCGATATCCATCAACGGGTTGTCCTGATTGGGCGTCGAGGTGACCGCGAGCTGCCCGCCCTGATCGACGATCAGCCAGGTCCAGCCCGATCCGAAGCGCTTGGTGCCTGCGTCGTTCACCGCGGAAGTGAGTCCGTTCAGAGACCCGAACTGCCGGTCGATGGCAGCCTGTAGTTCCGGGGAGGGCCGGCCGGATTGGGCGCGCGGGGTCATCGTCGTCCAGAAGAAGCTGTGGTTCCAGTGGCCACCGGCGTTGTTGCGCACCGTGGTTGGCAATGTGCCTGCCCGCGCGACGAGGTCTTCTAGCGGGACTCCCTGTAGTGCAGGGTCGGCGGCGACCGCGGCGTTGAGCGCGTCTACGTAGGCCTGATGGTGCTTGCCGTGATGAATCGTCATGGTCTCGGTGTCGATCACCGGTTCCAGCGCCGACGGCGCGTAGGGCAGGGCGGGCAGCACGAACGCGGGCGCGGCGTTCGCCGGGGCGGCGAGGTGCGTTGCCGTCACACTTGGCGCGACGAGGGCCACGGCAGCGGCCAACGTGATCATCAGGCGTCGTTTCATGTCCTCCGAGTCTCCAGCTGCTTGCAGCTTCAAACATCGTTCGCTGAGGGTCTTCTCAGCCGGCCGCCCACTCCTTGGCCTTGTCCAGCTCATCGAGACCGAATACCGCGAGTTCACCGGGCACCATCCAGCCCACTGCGTGCATGGTGTGGCGGACCCAGGCCTCATCGGACACCACCGCGATGCGTTTGAACGCCGAATGATGCTGCAACAGCGTGCCGAAGCCCAGCTTCAGGTCCTCGGCCAGACCACCCGGACCGAAACCCTCGTAATCCGGCGCGATCACCTCGACGATCCGGATCTCTTTTGCGGCGCCGAGCGCCGCCATGGTCGGCGCGAACCCGCGGAAGTCTTCACCGCTGATCCGCCCCGACGCCCGGATGCCGGTGACCCCGTCGGGCATATCCGTGAGTACCTCGATCATCTGTATCCCCTTTCGACACGCTCCAGGGTCCTCCCACTGCTATGACATAGGGGTGGAAATGGTGGCCACCGCACCCGCGACGACGGGCCCGGCCGAGATCGGTGCCTGGGCGGCTCGCGTCGAGGGCCTCGGTTTCGACACCCTCCACGTCTCGGAAACCATCCACGATCCGTTCACGGTGGCTGCCCTTGCGTTGCAGGCCACCACGGCGATGACGGTGCGCACCAGCATGGCGCTGGCGTTCCCGCGCAGTCCGATGATCACCGCCTACGCGGCATGGGATCTGTCGCGCCTGTCCGGCGGCCGATTCCAGTTGGGTATCGCATCGCAGGTGCGCGGCAATATCGTCGGCCGGTTCTCCGCCGAATGGACCGAGCCGGTGGCCCGCATGGCCGACTACATCCGCGCACTGCGAGCCATCTTCCATGCCTTCCAGACCGGTGAACGCCTCAATTACGTTGGTACGCAGTACACCTTCAACAGATTGCAGCCCTACTTCAATCCCGGACCGCTCGAGTATCCCGCCCCGCAGATCTGGACCGGAGGCGTCAACGAGCGGATGGTCACCATGGCCGGGAAGCTCGCCGACGGCTTCGTCTGTCACCCCACCAACTCGCACCCGACGATCCTGCGCGCCCAGACCCTGCCGGCGTTGGCCGGTGGAGCTCCCCGGGTGATCGCCAACCCGCAGCCGCTGATGGCCGCCTCAACGGTGGCCATCGAGGCGCTGCGCGAGACCCGCCGGGCCGAACTGGCCTTTCTGTACAGCACGCCCGCCTACCGCCGTCAGCTGGAGCGTTTCGGTATCGCCGACCTCGACGCACTCGAACAGTTGGTCCCGCACGGCACCTACGACGAGATTCCCGATGTGCTCGGGCAGTGGTACGCCGGACTATGTGACGGTTTGACCATCGTGGTTCCCGCCGCGGACGCCGACGACAATGCCCTGGCTGAGCTAGTGCGGCGCTGTCGCCTGATTCCCACACTGTCGGCTTCGGTGGATCCGTAGCACCATTGCCCGGTGTCCCTGTCCCTCCTCGCGCAGCTCGTGGCGCCCGCACTCATCGTGGCGTGGTCTCCGTTCAAGGTGATTCCGGCGTTGGCCCTGGTGTTCAATGCCGCACGCCCGCGCACGACTGGGCTCGCCTTCCTCATCGGATCGGTGATCGGGCAGGTCGGCGTCACGGCGCTGTTCATCCGCGCCCCGCACCTGGTCGATCGGATCGAGGCCACCCCGTCGGCGACCGTCGGGTGGGTCCAGATCGTGCTGGCGCTGCTGACGTTCGTGGCGGCAGGATATTCCTGGGCCCGGCGTGACACGGTGATCCGCGCCCCGCGCTGGCTGATCGGCCTGACCCGGGTCACCCCGCTGGCTGCGGCGATTCTCGGCATCGTGCTGGTGCTGACCAACCTGAAGGTGATGGCGGCCAACGCCGCCGCCGGTTTCCTCATCGGCTCCGCGGCGCTGAGCGTCGCCGCGCTGGGTCTGGTACTGGTGCTCTACACCGCGGTGGCCACCTCGACCATCGCCATCCCGGTCGCCGGCTACCTGGTCGCTCCCGCGCTCGTCGACCGCTGGCTGACGACCGGCAAAGCCCACCTCTCCCGGCATCGGTCCACGGCAACCACGTTGGCGCTCATACTGATCGGTGCCGCGCTGCTGATTGTGGGCATCGGCACTGTCATCGTGCGATCCTGACGGCGATCAATGCCCAGGGACGTCGCGCACTGGCATCGCCGCCACCAGTGGCGTATCGACGCCGACGGGACCGAGGGCATGCGCGCCGCCCGGTGCGCCCAGTGGCGCATCGCGTCCGGGTAACACCGTGAGGAAGAACTCGGCATTGTCGGCGAGGTGCGCCGCGTCCTGCTCGGAAAGGTCGCTCTCGTATTCGATCGCGTCGAGCCGGCACGCGATCCGGCAGGCGCCGCAGTCCACACACTCATCGGGATTGATGTACAGCGAGCGGGCGCCCTCGTAGATGCAGTCCGCGGGGCATTCCGCCACGCACGACTTGTCCATCACGTCAAGGCATGCCGAGCCGATCACGTAGGTCATGGTCCGACAATAGGAAATGGGAGGCCTGGCGCACCGGAGTCCAATGGCACCGCCGGAAGTGACTTTGGTCCTCAACCTCAGGTCAGGAAGCGCTCCGAGTACGCGGCGAACCGGGCGCGCAGATCGTCCTCGTCGAGACCGAACGTCTGTGCCGACGTCGCGACCCGGCCCAGCCTGTTGCGTTGGTGGCCGCTAAGGTAACCGGTGATCGAGGTGCGCACCGGCGCGTCGAACGGCTCGCCGGCCAATGCGTACAGCCGCTCCGCGGTGCCCACCTCATCGGCCATGAAATCGTCGAACCGGATATCCACCGAACGCTCGACGGGAATGATGTCACGTTGCCGCACACAGGCATCGAGCAGTTTGTCCAGCCTGTCCACCCAGGCCGCCGCGACCCCCGCGATGTCCACCCGGTCGCGGTACATCCGCTCGCTGTAGGTGATCATCGTGATCATCGAGAGCGCCACCGGAACGGGATCGCGATGGGTGAACGCGACAACCACGCCGGGGAAGACGGCGTCGAGCACCGCGAGTTGGCCCAGGTGCTGAGGTGACTTGAGCACCCAGCGCCGCCCGCCGCGCAGGAATTGCAGCGCCTGCAGCTGGGTGCGCAGATATTCATACGAGCTGGTCTGATCCCGTGACCAGTAGTAGTCACTCCACCGCGGAACATCGGCGAGGGTCTCCATCAGCATGGTGGAGAAATCGTTGGCCAGCAGCTGAATCTCCTCGTGCACATGCTCGGTGGTCATTTCGTGCATCAGGGCGAAATGCGGCATCAGCACGTCCATCACCTGCACGGCCATATCCATCCGGGTCATCCGGGGATCGGGGGTCAGCCCGACCTCGGCGGGCAGCGGGAACGGTTCGACTCCCTCCCAGTAGGGGAGGCTGCGAAACGTCGGGGGAGCCGCCAGCAGGTTGTGCAGATGGGTGGTGCCGGTGCGGGGCAGGCCTGCGATGACCACCGGGGGCAGCAGTTCGATGTCGTGGATCTCGGGATGACGGCTGAGCAGATCGGTCAGCAGCAGTCGATTCTTGAGCCACTGCACCAGTTGGGAATGGAAGTTGACGATTCCGGGACCGTGCATATCGATCTCGCGAAGCTCGGCCACGTACCGGTCCAGGCGTTCGCGGTAGTCGTCCGCGCCGAAGTCGGTGAGACCGGTATCGGCCCGGGCACGGGTATGCATCGCGTCCGAGTCCAACGGGAAGTCCGGTGCGATGGCCGCCATCATGTCCCGAATCTGTTGCGCCTCAGCGCTGTAACGCGGATCGGCCAGGTCATCGAGATGCACAAGCCCTGCTGTGGTGTCGGTCACAGCAACTTATGTTACTCTGGGTTCCGTAATGGCGACAGAGATTGGGCGACCCCGAAATCCGCAGATCGATGATGCCGTGCTGCGGGCCACGGTCGAGCTCATCGCCGAGACGCCTTACGCGGAACTGACCGTCGGCGCCATCGCGGTGCGGGCGGGCACCTCCAAACCGGCTATCTACCGGCGCTGGCCGAGTAAGGCGGCGCTCGTCCACGAAGCGGTCTTCCCGCTCGATGCAAGCACCGAATTACCCTCTACCGAAACACTGTTCGGGGACATCCAGGAAATGGTGCGTCGCACCCTGTCCGTCTTCAGCACGCCCGCGGCCCGCGCGGCACTACCCGGACTGGTCGGCGAGATGGCGGCCGACCCGGCACTGCACACCGCGTTGCTGGCCCGTTTCGGCGACATCCTCGTGCGTGGCCTCGGCGGCTATCTCCAGGCGGCGGTGGCACGCGGCGAGGTCCGCGCCGAGGTCACCGCGACAGATCTGGCGGAATCGATCGCGGGCATCACCTTCCTGGCGCTGCTTTCCCGAGGCGCCGCCCCCGACGATGCGTGGATCGAGCGCACCGCCACCCTGATCACGAGAGGAATCAGTGCATGACACACGAATCCCGGACGGCCTGGCGGGAACTGCTCGATACCCTGCGCGATCTGGACCGCTCCTTCATGGAGGGGGAGAAGGCGGTCAACGATGACCGCCACATCGCGGATGGCTACCGGATGCTGGCGACCACGCTGGGCGTCGCGCTGGACACCTACCTGTTCGCCGATCCCAGCCGACCGCAGTGGCTGGAGCTCAACTCGCCGTGGCGCCCGGACCGGCGCTGGGGTGGCGACAACACCGACGCCATCTACTACATGTGCCCGGTCGATCCCGAACGCCGCTACCGGGTCAGCGGCAATCGCGGTGACAGCGTGTACTTCTCGGTCACGGCATACACCGAAGCCTCACCAGGGGCGTGGTCGGACCGAGTGGTGGCGCTGATCCGCGATGACGACCTGGAATTCGACGCCGATGGGAACTTCTCGTTCGACTTCGGCCCCACACCCGACGCCGCGGTGCTGATGACCCGCGACTACCAGGCAGATCCGCATGTCGGCACACCCGTCAGGTGGCATATCGAGGCCCTCGTCGAGCCCGAGCCGTTCCGGCACGGGGATGACGAAACCGCAGCGGCGCTGCGGGCCGGCGCGGCCTGTATGCGCACCATGTTCGCCATCCTGCCGATGGCCGTCGGGGTGAAACCCGATG
>JBPPMV010000611.1:0-9111 GCA_051306235.1 Mycobacterium sp.
GAAGCGCCTCTGCGCTGGGAACAGGCGGCGACGGTGGTGCCGGCGGCGGGATGTCGAACAGCCTCGGCACGGCTACCGGTGGGCGGGGCGGAGATGGCGGCAACGGCGGAACGGGTGGCGACGGTGGAGCGGGCGGCAACGCGAACGTCAGCTCCATCGGGACCGCGACCGGTGGCAGGGGCGGTGACGGCGGCAACGGCGGCAGGTACACCGGCCCCGGTGGCGACGGAGGGGCCGGCGGGACCGGCACCGGGCCCGTCGGTGGCAGTGGTAGTGGATTCGGCGGTACCGGAGGGAACGGTGGCAGTCCCGGCGGGACAGGCGGTTCCGGTGGCTCGGGCAGCACCAGCGGCGGCTCCGACGGAAACGACGGTTAGTGGTGTTCGCGGTGCTTGACCATGGCGACGGCCTGTTCGGCGACGGCACTGAGTACCCGCCGGTCGCGCGCGGTCAGCGTCCGCCCCGACATCAACATCCAGAACTCGTGGTCGCCGACCTCGATGGCGGTGTCGGCGGCGTCCACGTCGGTGCACGGATCCGCGCCGACCGACGCCAGCAGGTTCCCCTCCGCGGCCACAATGCTCACCGCGCGTTGGGTATACGTCTCCCGGAGCCGGTCGAGTAGCAGGGTCAGATCCGCGTCGCGCAACGCGGAGTCGGCGAACAGCGCCAGCAACTCGGCCTCCTGTGCGGCGCGGCGCGCCTCGGCCGCGCGGCGGGCGGTCCGGTCCACCAGTGCGGCGGCGGCCACCGCGACCAGCAGCAGCACCAGCACGGTGACAACGCTGTCGGCGTCGTTGACGGTGAAGCTGTGCACCGGACTCACCAGGAAGTAGGTGAGCAGCAGACCCGACAACAGGGCGCACAGGGCGGCCGGGCCCAGGCCGCCGATCAGCGCCACCGCCAGCACACCGGTGAAGAACAGCGCGCTCTGCCCCCCGATGCCCAGCAGGCCGTCGGGCAGCCAGGCCGTCAACGCACAGATCGACGCCGGAATGACCAGGGCGACAAGCCATGACAGGACCCGCCGCCGCACCGTCGACTGCCGCGACCACGAGATACCGGCGTGCGCCTCGGGGTGGGTGACCATGTGCACGTCGACATTGCCGGACTGCTGGATGACCTGTGCGCCGATACCCTCGTCGAACATCCGGGCCAACCGCGACCGGCGTGACGTGCCGATCACCACCTGGGTGGCGTTGTTGCCGCGCGCGAAATCGAGCAGGGTGGTGGCGACGTCGTCGCCGACGACGGTGTGCATCGTCGCGCCGAGACTGGCGGCGAGTTCGCGGATCACCTTCTTCTGCTGCGGTGAGATCGCGGTCAGCCCGTCGCCCTGAATGACGTGCAGCACCTTGAGGTCCGCGCCGGACCGCGACGCGATCCGCGAGGCACGCCGCACCAGGGTCTCGGACTCGGGTCCGCCGGACACTGCGACCACCACACGTTCGCGGGCCTCCCAGGTGTCGGTGATGTTCTTGTCGGTGCGGTATTTGGCCAGTGCGGTGTCGACCTGATCGGCCAGCCACAGCAGCGCCAGCTGCCGCAGCGCGGTCAGGTTGCCGGGCCGGAAATAGTCGTCCATCGCGGCGGCGGCCTGTTCGGGCGGGTATACGTTGCCGTGGGCCATCCTGCGTCGCAACGCTTCCGGGGTGATGTCGACCAGCTCGATCTGGTCGGCGGCGCGGACGAACTCGTCGGGGACACGTTCGGCCTGGGCGGTTCCGGTGATGTGGCTGACCACGTCGTTGAGGCTTTCGAGGTGCTGGACATTGACGGTGGTGATCACCGTGATGCCGGCGTTGAGGAAGTCCTCCACGTCCTGCCAACGCTGGGCGTTGCGGCTGCCAGGGGTGTTGGTGTGGGCCAGGTCGTCGACGAGGACGACCTGCGGCCGCCGGGCCAGCACCGCGTCGACGTCGAGTTCGGGATACCGGGTGCCGTCATGCTCGATGTACGTCGGCGGGATCACCTCGATACCCGCGACCTGCTGGGCGGTCCTGCGGCGGGCGTGTGTCTCGATCACGGCGGCCACCACATCGGTTCCGCGCTCCATCCTGCGGTGCGCCTCACCGAGCATCGAATAGGTCTTGCCCACACCCGGAGCCGCGCCCAGGTAGATGCGCAGGTCTGCGCGTTTGCGGCCCAGGATGCTCACCTGACCATCATCCCTCGCGGGGCTACTCCTGGAAGCGGTATCCCATCCCGGCTTCGGTGATCAGATGCTTGGGGTGCGACGGATCGACTTCGAGCTTGCGCCGCAGCTGGGCCAGATACACCCGCAGATAGTGGGTCTCCTTGGCGTAGGACGGACCCCACACCTCCTTGAGCAGTTCCTCCCGGCCCACCAGCTTGCCGCGGTGGCGCACCAGCATCTCCAGCATGCCCCATTCGGTGGGCGTCAGATGCACCTCGGCGCCGCTCTTTGTGACCTTCTTGGCGGCCAGATCGACAGTGAAGGAGGAGGTTTCGATGACCGGCTGGTCATCCTCGGTGGAGCTGCTGGCCCGCCGCACGGCCGCCCGCAGCCGGGCCAGGAACTCGTCCATGCCGAAGGGTTTGGTGACGTAATCGTCCGCGCCGGCGTCGAGCGCCTCCACCTTGTCCGAGGAATCGGTGCGCGCCGAGAGCACAATCACCGGCACAGTCAGCCAGCCGCGCAGCCCGGCCAGCACCTCGATACCGGACATATCGGGTAGCCCGAGGTCCAGGATCACCACATCGGGCTTGTGGTCGGCGGCCGCGCGCAGCGCCTCGGCGCCGGTTGCCGCCGTGGTCACCTCGTAGCCGCGTACCGACAGGTTGATCCGCAGTGCGCGCAGGATCTGCGGTTCGTCGTCGATCACCAGGACGCGAGTCACTGTGTCGCCTCCCCGTCGCTTCGCTCGCCCGAGGAGCCTCTCCCCGTGGCTGCCGCCAGATCGATCACGACGGTCAGCCCGCCGCCGGGGGTGTCATTGGCCGCGATCGTCCCACCCATGGCCGCGACGAAGCCGCTGGCCACCGACAGACCCAACCCGACCCCGGTCGTGTTGTCCTGATCGCCGAGGCGCTGGAACGGTGCGAACAGCTGCTCCTCGGCACCGCGCGGGATGCCCGGACCTTCGTCGACGATGTTGATCAGCACCCGGTCGCCCACCCGTCCCGCATTGACCCGCACCAGGCTGGCGGGTGCGTAGCGAAGCGCGTTGTCGATGACGTTCACCAGCACCCGCTCCAACAGTCCGGCGTCGGCCAGCGCCACCGCGTCACCGACGTCGACCTTCACCCTGTCCACCAACTCGGTTGTCCGCCTGCTGATTCCCAGCAGCGCCCGCTGGACCGCCTCCTCCAGATACACCCGGTGCAGCGCCGGACGCACCACTCCGGCGGCCAACCTCGACGAGTCCAGCAGATTGCCCACCAGCGCGGTCAACTGGTCGACCGATTCCTCCACGGTGGCCAGCAGTTCGGCGGTGTCCTCGGCGGAGAAGCCGACGTCCTCACTGCGCAGACTGGACACCGCGGCCTTGGCTGCGGCCAGCGGGGTGCGCAGATCATGGCTGACCGCCGAGAGCAGTGACCGGCGCAGTTCGTCGGCCCGCGCGATCGCCTCGGCCTGGCCGGCCTCTTCGATCAGTTCGCGCTGCCGCACCAGCCCGGCGGCCTGCCTGGCCACGGCGCCGAGGACCCGGCGGTCGCGGGCGGCCAGCCGGCGGCCGGAAAGGAGCAACCAGAACTCGTCATCGCCGGCTTCGATGGCGGTGTCGGCACTGTCGACGCTCACGCACGGGTCCGCGCCGGCACACGCGACCACCTCGGCGTCCCCGGCGTGTTCGCGCAGCAGACTGACCGAGCCCTGGGAGTACACCTCTCGCACCCGTTCCAGCAGGGCGTCGGGGTCGGCACCACGCAGCACCGAACCCGCGAAGTGCGCCAGCAATTCGGCCTCCTGGGAGGCGCGCCGGGCCTCGCGGGCGCGCTTGGCCGCGCCGTCGACCAGGGCCGCGACGGCGACCGCGATCATGCCCAGCACGGCGATGGTGATCGCGCTGTCCGGTTCGGAGATGGTGAAGGTGTGCCGCGGTTCGGCCAGGAAATAGTTGAGCAGTAGGCCCGACAGCACCGCCGACAGCGCTGCCGGCGCCACACCACCGAGCAACGCGACCGCGAGCACGCCGATGAAGAACAGCGCGCTCTCACCACTGAGGCCGAGGTACGGGTCGAGCAGCAGCACGGTCAGCGCGCACAGTGCGGTCGGCACCAGCACCGCGGCCAGCCACGAAAGTGCCGAGCGTTGCCACGGTTTGGGGGTCCGTCGCGCTGATCCGCGACCTGCCTCGTCGTGGGTGACCATGTGCACATCGATGCTCGACGAGTTCTGTACCACGGTCGCGCCGATGCCCTCGTCGAAGATGCGCGCCCACCGGGACCTGCGTGACGTGCCGACCACGAGTTGGGTGGCGTTCATATCGCGGGCGAACTCGAGCAGCGCGGCCGGCACGTTGTCACCGACGACGGTGTGCAGCGTCGCGCCGAGACTGGCGGCGAGGTCCCGCACCTTGCCCATCATCGGTGCCGAGACACCGGCCAGCCCATCGCCGCGCACGACGTGCACGATCATCAGTTCCGCACTGGATTTCGAGGCGATCCGCGAGGCGCGGCGCACCAGGGTCTCGGATTCCCGGCCCCCGGTGACCGCGACGACGACGCGCTCACGGGCCTCCCAGGTCGCGGTGATCTGGTTGTCGGAGCGGTACTTTGCCAACGCGGCGTCGACCTGATCGGCCAGCCACAACAACGCCAGTTCGCGCAGCGCGGTCAGATTTCCGCGCCGAAAGTAGTTCGACAGGGCGGCGTCGATGCGCTCAGGGGAGTACACGTTGCCGTGGGAGAGTCTGCGCCGCAATGCCTCCGGCGTGATGTCGACCAGTTCGACCTGGTCGGCGGCGCGCACCACCTCATCGGGCACCTTCTCCTGCTGCTCGACACCGGTGATCTGCGCGACCACGTCGTTGAGGCTCTCCAGGTGCTGGACATTGACGGTGGTGATCACCGTGATGCCCGCGGCCAGCAGCTGCTCGATGTCCTGCCAGCGCTTCGCGTTCGCGCTGCCCGGGGTGTTGGTATGCGCCAGTTCGTCGACCAGGACGACCTCTGGGCGCCGGGCCAGCACCGCGTCCACGTCGAGTTCGGGGAACCTGGTGCCGCGGTACTCGATGTACCGCGGCGGGACGATCTCGATGCCCTCGAGCAACTCGGCCGTCTTCGTGCGGCCGTGGGTCTCGACGACGGCGGCCACCAGATCGGTGCCCCGTTCCAGCCGGCGGTGCGCCTCGCCGAGCATGGCGAAGGTCTTGCCGACGCCGGGAGCCGCGCCCAGGTAGATGCGCAGCTCCCCGCGTTTCGCTCGGTCGGTCACCTGCCCATCATCCACCCGATGTCATCGCGCTGATCCGCAAGCTACTCACCGGCCCCGTCGAGTGCGAGGTTGAGCTGCAACACGTTGACCCGCGGTTCGCCCATGAAGCCCAGCGCGCGGCCGTCGGTGTGCTCGGCGACCAGGGTCTGCACCTGCTCGGAGGTCAGACCGCGGGCCGCCGCGACCCGGTTCACCTGCAGGGCCGCGTACTCCGGCGAGATGTGCGGGTCCAGGCCGCTGCCGCTGGCCGTGACGGCGTCGGCGGGCACCGTCGGGTCGGGGACGTCACCGTGGATCGGGACGATCTGACCGGTCGCGTAGTCGGCGCCAGGTTCGGCGCATTCCACGGCCACCCCTTCGTAATTGGCGATGAACGGTGCCGCGGGACAGAGCTCGTTGACGCTGATGACCCGGGCCGGGTCGCTCACAATGCCGCGGACGTCGCGAGTACCCAGCACCGACAGCACCGCACCCACGCCGGAATCGGTGCAGAACGGCCGGGCCCCGCTGACGCCGTCGAGTTCACCGGCGGCCACGCTGCGGCTGCACACATCGGTCAGCAGGCTGGTGCGATCGGCGGTGTCGACGATGTCCTCCGGACCGAGGTTGGATGCGCTGGTCGACATCGGGTCGTAGCCGTCCCCGGCCGCCGACGGCCGGGACTGGAAGTACTGCGGCAGTGGACTCCCGTCGGCGTCGGTGTAGAGCTGCCCGATTAGGCTGCTGCCCACCGGCGCTCCGTTGAGCTCGATGAGTGACCCGTCGGCCTTGTCCTTCAGGCCGGGCAGCTGGGCCAGCAGCCAGATGAACACCGGGTAGGCGATGCCGAGGATCAGGGTGAGCACCAGCAGCGCGCGCAGCGCGGCGGTGTGCTGGCGGATGGTATTGGCGAAGTTCATGTCACATTCCCGGAAAGAGTTGGACGATCAGGTCGATCAGTTTGATGCCGATGAACGGTGCGATGATGCCGCCGAGGCCGTAGATGTAGAGGTTGCGGCTCAACAGTTTCGACGCACTGGCCGGCGTATAGCGCACACCCTTGAGCGACAACGGGATCAGCGCGATGATGACCAGTGCGTTGAAGATCACCGCGGACAGGATCGCCGACTGCGGGCTGTGCAGCCGCATCACGTTCAGCAGATCCAGGCCGGGGAACAGCGCGACGAACAGCGCCGGGATGATGGCGAAGTACTTCGCGATGTCGTTGGCGATCGAGAATGTGGTCAGCGCCCCGCGAGTGATCAGTAGCTGCTTGCCGATCTCGACGATCTCGATCAACTTGGTGGGGTCGGAGTCCAGATCCACCATGTTGCCGGCCTCTTTGGCCGCCGAGGTCCCGGTGTTCATGGCCACTCCGACATCGGCCTGCGCCAAAGCGGGTGCATCGTTGGTGCCGTCGCCGGTCATCGCGACGAGCTTGCCGCCGGCCTGCTCCTTCTTGATCAGGGCCATCTTGTCTTCGGGGGTGGCCTCGGCCAGGAAGTCATCCACACCGGCCTCGTCCGCGATCGCCTTGGCGGTCATCGGGTTGTCGCCGGTGATCATGACGGTGCGGATACCCATGCGGCGCATCTCGTCGAAGCGTTCCCGCATGCCCTGCTTCACCACATCCTTGAGGTGGATGACGCCCAGCACCGACGCGGTGCCGTCGCGAACCTCGCCGACGGCCAACGGCGTACCGCCGGCTGAGGAGACGGCCTGGACGATCTCACCGAGCTCATCTGGCACGGTGCCGCCCTCGGCGCGAATCCACTCGGCCACCGAGCTTGATGCGCCCTTGCGGAGCTTGTGTCCGGTGACATCAACACCGGACATCCTTGTGGTGGCGCTGAACTCGATCCAGATCGCGTGGTCGAGCTCACCCGGTGTGCGGGCGCGTAGCCCGTACTCCTGCTTGGCGAACACCACGATGGAACGGCCCTCGGGGGTTTCGTCGGCCAGACTGGACAGCTGGGCCGCGTCCGCCAGCGCCTCAGGGGTGACGCCGGACAGTGGCACGAACGCCGATGCCTGCCGGTTGCCCAACGTGATGGTGCCGGTCTTGTCCAGCAGCAGCGTGTTCACGTCACCGGCGGCCTCGACTGCCCGCCCCGACATGGCCAGCACATTGCGTTGCACCAACCGGTCCATCCCGGCGATGCCGATCGCGGAGAGCAGCGCGCCGATGGTGGTCGGGATCAGGCAGACCAACAGGGCGACTATCACGATGCCGGTGATGCCATCGCCGTTGAGGGACAACGAGTCCGGGACACCGGGGTTGTTGGCCTTGGAGAAGATGGCCAGCGGCTGCAGCGTGGCGACGGCGAAGACGAAGATGATGCTCAGCGAGGCCAGCAGGATGTTCAGCGCGATCTCGTTGGGGGTCTTCTGCCGGTTCGCGCCCTCGACGAGTCCGATCATCCGGTCGATGAAGCTCTCACCGGGCTTCTGGGTGATCTTCACGACGATGCGGTCGCTGAGCACAGTGGTGCCGCCGGTCACCGCGGACCGGTCGCCGCCGGATTCGCGCACGACGGGGGCGGATTCGCCGGTGATCGCCGACTCGTCCACCGAGGCAATGCCCTCGATGACGTCACCGTCGCCGGGAATCGTCTGCCCGGCCTCGACAACCACGACGTCGCCCTGCTGAAGCAAGGGTGCGGCCACCTGTTCCTCGGTGCCGGAGGCGGTGAGCCGCCGCGCCAGGGTGTCGGTCTTCGCCTTGCGCAGACTGTCGGCCTGCGCCTTCCCGCGGCCTTCGGCCACCGCTTCGGCCAGGTTGGCGAAAACGACTGTCAGCCAGAGCCATCCGACGATCAGCCAGGCGAACCATGATGGGTCGGTGATGGCCAGGGCGGTGCTCCATACCGCGCCAATCTCGACGATGAACATGACCGGATTGCGCCACAGGGTGCGCGGGTCGAGCTTGCGCAGCGCGTCCGGCAGCGATTTCCACAGCATGCGGGGATCGAGCAGGCCACCCTGTACGGACTTCTTTGTTGCCTTGGGGGCCGGAGTGGCGGCCGGATTGATGGTGGCGGTGGACATCAGTGAATTCCTTCAGCGAGGGGCCCGAGCGCGAGCATGGGCAGGAAGGTCAGAGCGACCAGGATCATCGTGACGCCGACGACCAGACCGACGAACTGTGGACGGTGGGTGGGCAGCGTGCCGACCGAATCGGGTGTTCTGGCCTGGGCGGCAAACGATCCGGCCAGGGCCAGCACCAGGATGATGGGCAGGAACCGGCCGAATACCATCGCCAGACCGAGTGCGGTGTTGTACCACTCGGTGTTGACCGACAGGCCGGCGAACGCGGAGCCGTTGTTGTTCGAGGCCGAGGTGAAGGCGTACAACACCTCGGAGAGCCCGTGCGGCCCGGTGTTCAGCATGCCGTCGCGTTGCCCGGGGGTGGCCATGGCCAGTGCGGTACCGGTCAGCACCAGCAGCGGCGTGACGAGGAAATATGCTGCGGCGAACTTGATCTCGCGTGGAGTGATCTTCTTGCCGAGGTATTCCGGGGTTCGCCCGACCATCAGGCCGGCGATGAAGACGGTGATGATGGCCAGGATCAACATGCCGTAGAGACCGGAACCGACGCCGCCGGGCGCGATCTCACCGAGCTGCATGTTGAACATCGTGATCATGCCGCCGAGGCTGGTGTACGAATCGTGGAACGAGTTCACCGCACCGGTGGAGGTGAGCGTCGTCGATGCGGCGAAGACCGCCGAGTT
>JBPPMV010000612.1:0-3144 GCA_051306235.1 Mycobacterium sp.
TCGCTGCGCTCGCGGGGCCGCAAATCCGCCGGCATCGACGGCGGACTCTTCGGGGTTGACCGCCCACCCTCAACCGATTGACCGCACCCCCAGCGCTGACCGGCGCACCAATCACCACCGAAACGGAGAACTACCATGTCCAAGTCCCCCATAACCGAATCCCAGCTCGGCATGCCGGCCGCGGTCAGCACCCACACCTTCATCCGCCTGCGCGGAACCCAAACCGGCGATCTCACCGTCCACCACGCACGCACCACCGATGCCCGAATCAGCCTGCTGTGGAGCGGAATCCACATGACCTTCCTCAACGCCGACGCCGCTCAAGGCCTCCTGGAAAGCATCTCCGCAGCACGCGCCGCCCTGATCAACCTGCCCGAGAACCTCGGCAGCGCACCCGCCACCGACGAAACCGTTTACGCCCGCCCCACCATCGCCATCGAATGGACCCGCGGACCCAAGTACGGGATCACACCCCGATCGACCATCACGCCAGATCGACGCCGCACCGTGCACTGGGTCGAGATCTACGTCGGACCCATCACATTCCAGATCCTCGACCGCGCCGCGTTCCGCAGCACCCTGGTCCTCCTACGCGAAGTCCACACCACCGCCACCGCCGTCTGCCTCGACGGCAATCAGCACAGCGCCGACCCCACCGCCGATGACTACGAGGCCATCGACACCAACGCCGGACTCATCGCCCGACCCAGTCAGTAAGTTATCCACAACCCCGTCCGAGGGCCGCAGTAATCCACAGCGAGGCTGCGGCCCTCGGCGCGCGATTCTCGACAGGTGCAGGCTCACATCATGCACACCTGGACCCTGACCAGCACCGAACCCCTCAACGTCATCATTGGATCGGCCGACACCGAAGACCAGGCCGGCGCCGCTCTCCTCGCAGCCGCACGCCAGGCGATCCACCGCACAGCCCGCACCCGCACCACACGATTCCCTCGCTACACCCTGCACCGTGACGACACCCTGATCGTCATCCTCGGCACCGGTGCCACCGACGACGGCCACCCCGACCACTCCGGCGTCGAGCACCTCCTCGACGACATGCTCGACGCAGGTCGACTCGCCCTGTAAACATCCCGGCGCCACGGCCTGGGCGGGTGTCGGCGCACCGGGTGCGTCCGACATCGAGCCCACCTGCCGGTGGGCTGTCTGCCGCTACTCACCTTTACCTGTCAGCAGGGGGCGGGAGCCTAATCGGCCGGGGGCCCGACCGCTCAACCCACACCCGCGCCGAACTACGCAGGCCAAGTGACCTTTCCGGCCCTACCGATGCTCGCCGAGGCGCTGGCGCGCCGTCGAGCCCGGGCCGCAAACCCTGCTCCGTTCGCCGCGGCCTCTTCGGGGTTGACCGCCCACCCTCACCCGATTGACCGCACCCCCAGCGCTGACTGGCAGCGCACACCGAAAGGGGACACACCATGGAAATTGACTACGCACTGGCTTGGGACTTCTACGACGACCACGACAACCGCCCCTACCAACTGCGATTCCAGCTCAACAGCCCCTTATCCAAAGAAGGGCAGCTCATCGCCGTCGTAGCCCGACCCGGCCACCCCCATCGAGGCCACACGATCGCCATCAGTCGCGCCAACGTCCGATTCGACGACGTTGAGGCCGCCGTCGCCGGCTGGCAGGACTGGGCACGCATTACCGAGACCACCGTCAGCATCGCCGCCATCCGACGACGCCTCACCGCGGCCGCGCTGACCTGAAACAGCGTCCGGGCCGCCCCTTAGCGGGCGGCCCGGACCTACAGCCGCACAAAGCTACCCGCTGGACATCCGCGTGCCATAGATACCCCGGACCCGCTCTGGTGGAGGCCCTACTGGATCCGCCGCTTCGGCATGGCCCGCCGTGTGCAACGAGACGTAGATCAGTTTGCGCAAACTGCCACCAGGACCATACGGCTGCATCCTCCAGTTCCCGCGCACAAACCACCGCCGCAACGCGCGCTCGGCGGTGACACCACCCGCTCTACCGCTGCCGGCGTGACTTCCGGAGGGCCGCAACAGATCCACCATCACAACCTGAGGACGATCGACACCAGCTTCGCTAGACTTTGCCGGCGCCGCCGTCACCGAGCGGGTAGACACCACCCGCTCTTGGCCGATGATGGCTAATACCGCCGCCACCACCTGCGGCACACTTGGGGCTACCGCGGCGAACTCATCCAACGGCTCGGTGATCGGCACTAACGTCTCACCGCGGCCTGGCACACTGTCCAACGCCAGCGATTCGAACCGCACCACCTGCCCCGGAGACCACTTCGGGCGCACATCGCTGAGCACACCGGCCGCCCGCTGCTCGGCGACCTGGGACAACAAAAACGTCGAGAACTCTGTGTCGTCATACACCCACGCCAAGCCGTCCCACGTCGCCGTCATCGGCTCGGCGCCAGGATCCTGTACCTGGTGATTAGTCCAGGGCAGGACCGCCAGCGCCTTCGGCCACAACATCAATCCGCACGCTGGAAGATCTGACGTCGCGATCAGTTCCCGGAACGTCACCTGCGGCATCCCCGCCGATGCCAAATCGACCGCCACAGTGCCCGTCGTGCGACTCAGCCAAAACAGCCCCGCATCGCCGATCCGGTCAGCGAACCGGCGCATATACGCCCGGCTCGGGTGCTGAGAAAATTTCGCCGGCAGACCATCGATAGAGCGCTGGTACACATCCTCTGACGCCCCAAGCGCCTGGGCGATCCACGGCATAGCCGTGGCCACCCATGGCGTCCGCGCCGACTTACGACCCACCTCAGAACTCCCCTCTCCCTCCACCATTGAACCGCACACAAGCGACACCGGGGGCCGGCATCAGCGCCGTGCGGCGCGGCCTGGGTGGGTGTCGGCGCACTAGGTGCGTCCGACATCGAGCCCACCTGCCGGTGGGCTGTCTGCAGCCACTCACCTTTACCTGTCAGCAGGGGGCGCAGCCTAATCGGCCGGGGGCCCGACCGGTCAACCCACGCCCGCCGGCATCGACGGCGGACTCTTCGGGGTTGACCGCCCACCCTCAACCGATTGACCGCACCCCAGCGCTGACCGGCGCACCAATCACCACCGAAACGGAGAACACAACCTGACCACCATCACCGTGAACCGTCCTGGGTCTGGTGGAGATCGTGAA
>JBPPMV010000613.1:0-3738 GCA_051306235.1 Mycobacterium sp.
CCGTGCAATCATGGAAGTGATCACCCAACGGCAGCTCACCTACCCATCCAGCATGGACCTGAGTCGGTAAAATCTTAGTGACCACCCACCGGTCGCCGTGTCGCGTTCATCTCGGTGCGACCATCCCATTAGGTGATGTCGGCGACCCATAGTCGGTTGGGTGCGGCGGCGATGAACTGGCGGTTGACCAGATCGGCCGGCCTCTGATCGGCGGGGTCGGTGACCGTGGTGAACACTGGTTTGCCCCGCTGCACGCCACGCAGGCCGGCTTTGTGCATCAATCGTCGGGTTTGTTCGCGGCCCAGGTGCCAGCCGCGGCGCTTCATGGCGTGGTGCATCTTCTTGACGCCGTAGACCGAGAAGTTGGCTTTGTGCACGGTGCGCAGGTCGGCGATCAGTTGTTCGTCGCGGATCTCGCGATCACACGGCGGGCGTACCCGGGCGGCGCGGTAGCCGCGGGCAGTGAGGAACCCCGGGATTGCTGCCCGTAGAATGCGGCAGATGAGCTCGACCCCGAATTGATCGCGATGTGCATCAATGAAGGCGATCATTTCGTCACGGGGCGGTCGAGCTCCGCTGCGAAAAACGCAGACGCGGACTTCAAAATTTCATTGGCTCTGCGCAATTCGGTGATCCCACGTTTCAGCTTGCGGATCTCGGCGTGCTCGGAGCTGGTCGTTCCGGCGCGTTCGCCGGCGTCGACCTGGGCCTTGCGTCGCCACCGACGCACCGATTCCTCTGAGATACCGAGTTTGCTGGACACCGACTTGATGGCCTCGAACTCAGAAATATCCGAGGCTTCCATCGCGGTGTCCAACAAACCGCAACGCACGATCGCGAAACTCCGGCGAATATTGACGGGGCATGTTCCTGATCCTCCTATAAAGATCGGAACAAAACCTGGGGTACTTCACACGGCGCACTCACCCCGACCGAGTTCGCCCTACCGTGGACCACGACCCACCAACCCCAAGTCGCATAGCGACTGGACCACCAAACGGGTCCCCCTCACCGTAACGGTCCTCAATCCAGTTACGCAGCGTGGCCTGATTGATCCCCAACAATTGCCCGACATGCTTTCGGGCCGCCAGCTTGGACTCACCGTGTTCGGCGATCCGGTCGTGATACATCCGCACAGCCCGCTCACGGGTCTCTGGGTCGAACTTCCTGGGCGCAGACACAACAACATCCTCCTGGTGCGATCACGATCTCCACCAGACCCAGGACGGTTCACACGCCCGGTGGGCGTCTCCTCAAGTACCCCAGGTGTTGTTGCGATGGACTCATTGACCGGGAACACGCCATTGGGTTTCGGTTGTGGCCGACTCGACGGCGTTCTGCAGCAGCACGTAAGTGCCGAGGCTGCCCAGGAAACCTGCGCAGTGCTGAACGAGTTCGTCGGTGCTGAACTCTAGTTCTCCGTCGAGCCAGCGGCGCAAGACTTCGAACAACCCCCCTACACCCAAGGTCGAGGCCAAATGGGCAACGCCCACTGCGGAGTCGGCTATGTCAAGGTGAAGTCTGGCCTCACGTAATACGAGGTCGGTGAAACCGGTCATCATGTCGCTGCGTAACTCCCGAAGCAGCGGCTCCGTTGCAGATTCCACGAACAACATCCGACCCAGCCGAGGATCGTTGTCGATCATGCTGACCAGCCGGCGGATCGGCGCGTACGCGAGGACCTCGGGTGGGGCGCCGGCGTCGGGAATCGCGTCGACTATCACGTCTTGGAAGTTGGCATAGAGCTGCTGGTAAACAGCGCGCAGGAGGGCGTCTCTGTCGGAGAAGTGCTGATAGAAGTAGCGTGACGTGACACCGGACTCAGCGCATACGGCAGTCACGGTAGCGGCAGCAACGCCGTGCGCGCCGATCAACTGCATCGCGGCCTCGATGAGACGCGTACGCCTGTTCCGGTGACGCTCCTCGGCGGATATCCCGCTATACACCCGGGCGGCTCGCACAGCGCTTAGCTTGCCATCTATTTTTGACTAGGCGTAAAGTCAGAATCAAATGCCCACGAAAACAGGAGAAGAACATGAGCGATGAGTCGTCCACCCGACCCACCGCGCGGGTCGTCCCGAAGCCCCGCCGTGTCCGATTCGAGATGCCTGCTGGGACCAGTCGGCAGCACTTCGTCGATGGTGACTTGGTGATGAGCCACTTTGTGTCCACCTTGTCGGCCACGTTCCCGGAAGGCGAAGACTTCTTCATCCGGTCAGTCCGCGAGTACCGGGACCACATCAGCGATGCTGACCTCAAGGAGGCGGTCAAGGGTTTCATTGCACAAGAGGCCACCCACCGGCACCAGCATCGGCTGCTGAACGATCGGCTCCAAGCGATGGGCTATCCCACTGCGGGGATCGATCGGCACACCAAAAAGTTGGTTGACCGCCTTGAGAAGCGGTTTTCTCCAGAAATGCGCCTGGCTGTGACGGCCGCCCTCGAGCACTACACCGCGACGTTCGCCGAAATCATTCTCACCAGCGATGAAGCTCAAGAACTGATCGGCTTCACCGAAGTGCGGCCGATTCTACTCTGGCACGCACTGGAAGAATGCGAGCATAAGGCCGTCGCTTTCGATGTCTACGAAACGATCGGCGGAAGCGAGCGCACTAGGGTCTGGGGGATGCGGATAGCTAGCCTCCTCTTGTTCAGCGAGTTGGTCATCCAGACCACCCGCTCTCTGGCCGGTGACCGTGCCGCCTACAACCCGGTGCGGTTGCTGCGCAGCCTTCAAGCCTTCCGCCATAACCCGCTGTTCAGCCGAGCAGCAATTGAGCGCTTTCGTTCCTACACCCGAGCCGGATTCCATCCCGACGACTGGGACAGCGCAGAAATCCTCGACCGCTGGACCAAAGAACTCTTCGACGCCGACGGCGGCCAACAGCTACGAAACAACGTGTAGGTCGACAAGAGCGTCTGTGGTCAAAGCGCCATGTGGGAAGACCTCTTCACGACGAAGTGTGAGAGGACATGGCCGCGTCACGCGTTAAGGCGACAATGGCCACGTCAATATACGTCCATTCGGCTGACCGACCGGCTGTCACCGGAACACGTCGCAGCGTCGATCGGATCGGTCGGAGATTGCCTGTTAACCGGCTACTTATTGTGACCTGGGAGGTATGTTAACGGCGTGCCCGCTTGAAGAGGGAGGACCTCCTGACGGAGTAGTGTCTGGCATTCAACCCGTAGGAGGTCCTCGTGTCTCACGCTAACTAGCGCCCGCACCAGTGTTCTCGCTCGACGTCTGATTGTTGAACGTGTCGCCGCTGGTTGGCCGCATGTCGCTGAGCAGCTCTAGTGTTCTGCGCCAGGAATTCGATGAGGATATGAGGCAAGTCGTTCGAGAATCTCATCGGCCGACTTGGTCCAGTTGGAGGGGCGCGGGTTGTCGTTCCAGGCTGCGATCCAGTCTCGAATGTTTTTCTTCAGGGCCTGGATTGAGCGGTGGGCGCCGCGGCGGATCTTCTGGTCGGTAAGCAGCCCGAACCACCGCTCGACCTGGTTAAGCCACGACGCATAGGTCGGGGTGAAGTGCATGTGGAATCGAGGATGAGCAGCAAGCCATTTCGTGATCGTCGGCCACTTGTGTATCGAGTAGTTGTCGCAGGAGATATTGTCAAGACCTGTGGATGAGGTTGTTTCAGGCGACCTCCGTTTCGGTTGATTCGCAGGCCGCGGTTGGGGTGATGTCGACGGGTCGTTCGAGCAGTTTGCCTTTGTGGAAGACGGCGCCGG
>JBPPMV010000614.1:0-2873 GCA_051306235.1 Mycobacterium sp.
TCCCTGCGCCGGTCGCTTTCTTTCAATGGATACTCCGTCGAGCTCGCCCAGGATGGCGTCGAAGCCCTCGAGGCGATCTCCAGTGATCGACCGGACGCTCTTGTTCTGGACGTGATGATGCCGAGGCTCGACGGCCTCGAAGTGTGTCGGCATCTCCGCAGCACCGGCGACGATCTCCCGATTCTGGTCCTGACCGCCCGCGACTCGGTATCCGAACGGGTCGCCGGCCTGGATGCCGGGGCCGATGACTACCTGCCCAAGCCGTTCGCGCTGGAGGAACTGCTCGCGCGGATGAGGGCCCTGCTGCGGCGACGCACCCTGCCCGACGAGAACGCCGATTCCCGCGCGCTGACCTTCTCCGATCTGAGCCTGGACCCGGTGACACGTGAGGTGTCCCGCGGTGAGCGCTCGATCAGCCTGACCCGTACGGAGTTCTCCCTGCTGGAGATGCTCATCGCCAATCCTCGGCGGGTGCTCACCCGCAGCCGCATCCTGGAGGAGGTCTGGGGATTCGACTTCCCGACCTCAGGCAATGCGCTTGAGGTCTACGTCGGTTACCTGCGCCGTAAGACGGAGGCGGAGGGGGAGCCGCGGCTGATCCACACCGTGCGCGGCGTGGGTTACGTGCTGCGTGAAACTCCGCCCTGATGGGTCTGTTCACCAAAAGGGTGAAGCCGCCCGTAGGTCGCGATACCGAGCGCACCCCGCGGAGATACACCAGAAATGTCAGTGCGGTATCGCTGCGCTGGCGGGTCATGCTGCTGGCGATGTCGATGGTGGCGATGGTGGTCGTGCTGATGGCCGTCGCCGTTTATGCGGTGGTGTCCCGCTCGGTCTACGACGATATCGACACCCAGCTACACAGCCGCGCGCAACTGCTCATCGAAAGTGGTTCACTGGCCGCCGATCCTGGCAAAGCCATCGAGGGCACCGCATACTCCGATGTCAACGCCATGCTGGTCAGTCCGGGGCGCTATATCTACACCGCCAATCAGCAGGGGCAGACCCTGCCGCTCGGCGCACCCGAGAAGGCTGTCGTCCAGGGCGAACTGCTGATGTCGCTGCGCACCGTCAACAACCAGCGGGTGCTCGCGGTGCATCTCGCCGACGGCAACTCCCTGCTGATCTCCAAGAGCCTGGCGCCGACATTGGCGCTGCTGAACAGACTGGGCACGGTGCTCGCGATCGTCGGCGCCTCGGGGATGGCGGTGGCCGCCATCTCCGGTGGGATGGTCGCCCGCGCCGGCCTGCGGCCGGTGGGCCGCTTGACCCAGGCCGCCGAACGGGTCGCCCGCACCGATGACCTGCGGCCGATCCCGGTGCACGGCACCGACGAGCTGGCCCGGTTGACCGATGCGTTCAACATGATGCTGCGGGCGCTGGCCGAATCCAGGGAGCGCCAAGCCCGGCTGGTCACCGACGCCGGGCACGAGTTGCGCACCCCGCTGACCTCGCTGCGGACCAATGTCGAGCTGTTGATGTCGGCGATGGCGCCGGGCGCACGCCCACTGCCCGAAGCCGACATGATCGAACTGCAGGCCGACGTGATTGCCCAGATCGAGGAATTGTCCACTTTGGTAGGCGATCTGGTGGACCTCACCCGCGACGACGTCGGGGTGGTGATTCGGGAGAAGGTCGACCTCTCGGATGTGGTCGATCGTGCACTGGAGCGAGTTCGTCGACGCCGCAACGATATTCAGTTCGATGCGGAGCTGATCGACTGGCAGGTCGACGGGGATGTCGCCGGCCTGTCGCGGGCGGTGCTCAACGTGCTCGACAACGCCGCGAAGTGGAGCCCGCCCGGCAGCAGTGTGCTGGTGCGCCTGGCGCAGCGCGACGCACTGCACGCCGAACTCGTGATCTCCGATCTCGGCCCCGGCATTCCGCCGGAAGAGCGCGGGCTGGTCTTCGAGCGGTTCTACCGTTCGACATCGGCGCGCGCCATGCCCGGTTCGGGACTCGGTCTGGCGATCGTCAAACAGGTCGTGCTCAAACACGGTGGGACGCTTCACGTCGAGGACACCGTGGCCGGTGGGCAGCCGGCCGGCGCCACGGTCCGCATCGTGTTGCCGGGCCGGCGGGGCCTGCCCGACAGTGCCGCGGTGACCGCACCGTTCCAGCTGCCTGCCGACATTGCGACCACACGTTCGGAGACACGCGGGGACAAATCGGTGGACGCGTCGTCCGCCGGCGCCGACAATAGGTAGCGTCCGGCAGGGGGTGTCGTGCGGAAACCGGGAGTGTGGGAATGATCAGGAACTACTGAGCGCAACCGGGGCATTTCTCTAAGTGGATTCTCAGCCCAGCTCGGCACTGTATGGCTGTCGGATGCGTTGAACTGGTAACCGAACCGCTGAAAGAAAGAGCGCCGAGCGATATGACGAACGACCCGAGGTACTCACCGCCTCCGGCCCAGCCTGGCTACGAGGCGACGACGGGGTTGCCGGCGGGCTATTCCACGCAGCGCAATCCCTATCAGACGGGCTATCAGCAGTCCTATGACTGGCGCTATGCGCAGCAGCCCGCGCAGCCCCGGCCGCAGTACGACCCCTACCGGTCGACCGGTACGCCCTCGTCCAAGCCCCAGAAGCGTTCGCGCGCAGGCGGTCTGGTGGCGGGTGCGCTCGCGATCGCGGTGGTGTCCGCGGGTATCGGCGGCGGGGTGGCGGTACTGGCGCAGCCCGATCAGCCAGGAACCAGCTTCTCCAGCACCGGCGGTGCCACTCCGGGTATGCCGGCGGCGAGCCTGCCGGTGGGTTCGGTGGAACAGGTCGCGGCGAAAGTGGTGCCCAGCGTCGTCAAGCTGGAGACCAACCTGGGCCGGGCCTCCGAGGAGGGCTCGGGCATCATCCTGTCGACCGACGGACTGATCC
>JBPPMV010000615.1:0-4355 GCA_051306235.1 Mycobacterium sp.
TCGGTGCCGCCGACCATCACCTCGGTCAGGAAGCTCAGATTGCCCGCGGTGGCCAGCGCGACGTTCTCCAACGGGATCGCCACCTGCTGCCCGGCGCCGGTCACCTCGCGGTTGCGCACCGCGGTGACCACCGCCAGCGCCGCGTACAGCCCGCAGGCCACATCCCAGGCGGGCAGCACATGGTTGACCGGGGTGGCCAGGTTGGCGGGCCCGGTCACCAGCGGGAAGCCGACGGCGGCGTTGACGGTGTAGTCCACTCCGGTGGAGCCGTCCGCGCGACCGGAGATCTCGACATGGATCAGGTCGGGCCGCAGCGCCACCAGTTCGGCGTAGGAATGCCACTGGCGGCCCGCCACATTGGTGATGAGCACGCCGGCGTCGGCGATGAGCCTGCGGATCAGGTCCTGGCCCTCGGTGGCCCGCATATCGACGGCGACGGACTGCTTGCCCTTGTTCAGGCCGGCCCAGTAGATGCTGTCCCCGTCATCGGTGACCGGCCAGCGCTTGTAGTCCGCCGCACCGCCGACCGGGTCGATGCGAATCACTTCCGCACCCAACTGGGCCAGGGTCATGCCGGCCAGCGGCACCGCCACGAAGCTGGATATCTCGATGATCCGAACGCCCGCCAGGGGCCCCTGCGCCACACCAGTCACCCGGTCAAGCTATCAACCCCTGATCAGCTGGGCGCCGTCCCGGTTCGCGGTGACCAGGGCGCCGTGACCACCGTCGATCAGCACACCCCGCAGATACCTCGAACCCGGTGTCGCTGCGTCGACGATCTCGTTGGTGACCTCCTCGGCCAGCACCGAACGCCCGTCGTCGAGAAACAGGTAGCGGTATCTGGTCTCGGTCTCGCCCTGCCCCAGGTCGGCGGACGCGATATCGAGTTCGACGTCATCGGGTTTGGCGACACCCAGAGCGGCCAGCACCGCCTCCGGGGAGAACTCGTCCAAGGTGATGTCCTGGGTGGTCTCCGGGATCAGCCGCACCTCATCGGCGGCTTCGGCGGCGTCGAGGAAGCGGACCAGCCGCCAACCGTCGGCCACCCCGTCGGTACCGCCCAGCACGACCCGTTCCCGCCCCGGTAGCAGCTCGGCGACCAGCAGTTCATCGTCGACGTACACCGCGACGGCTTCGGTGATCTCACCCAACTCGGCGGCCCGGCGGCGCAGCGCCGACAGATGCCAGGGCCGCACCTTGGCCCCCAGCGCGTCGGCGTTGAGCGCCCGCACGGTCGCGGCCAGTGCGGTGCGGATCGGCCCCTTGTTACAGCGCAGCGGCACCTCACCGCGATCGCGCATGGACCGCAGCGCGGCCACCACCTCGGGTGCCAGGTCGACGGATGCAGACACGACACGTGAGGTTACGGCGTCACGGCTGCGGCCATTAGGTTTGTCGTATGTCCACCATCGAGCTCGCCACCCCCGCCGGTCCCATCGACGCGCTCGTCGACACACCCGAGGGCCAGGGCCCCTGGCCGGGCGTGGTGGTGGTGCACGACGCTCTCGGTTACCTGCCCGACAAGGAGGCGATCTCGGCGCGCATCGCCGCGGCGGGTTATCTGACCGTCACACCCAACCTGTACGCCCGCGGTGGCCGCGCCCGCTGCATCACCAAGGTGATGCGGGCGGCGCTGACCAAACAGGGCCCCGCCATCGAGGACATCCTGGCGGCCCGCGATTACCTGCAGAACCGGCCGGACAGCACCGGCATCGTCGGGATCGCCGGTTTCTGCATGGGCGGACAGTTCGCGCTCATCCTGTCCCCCAAGGGTTTCAGCGCGTCAGCCCCGTTCTACGGGACACCGTTGCCGAAAAATCTGGAGGAGACGCTCACCGGCTCCTGCCCCATCGTGGCGAGCTTCGGTGCCCGCGACCCGATCGGCCGGGGTGCACCGGCGAAGCTGAACAGGGCAGTCGCGGCCCACGATATCGCCGCCGACGTCAAGGTCTACCCGAACGCCGGGCACAGCTTCGCCAATCAGCTGCCCGCCCAGGCCCTTCTGCGGGTGACCGGGTTCGGCTACAACGAGGCCGTCGCCGAGGACGCCTGGAGCCGGGTGTTCGCGTTCTTCGACGCGCACCTCGTTTAGTCGGGCAGCCGCAGCTCGGGCTTTTCGACCTCTTCGATGTTGACGTCCTTGAAGGTGATGACCCGGACCTGTTTGACGAAGCGGGCCGGGCGGTACATGTCCCACACCCAGGCGTCGGCGAGCCGCAGCTCGAAGTACACCTCGCCGTCGGCGTTGCGCGGCACCATCTCGACACTGTTGGCCAGATAGAACCGGCGTTCGGTCTCCACGACGTAGCTGAACTGTCCGACGATGTCCTTGTACTCGCGGTACAGCGAGAGCTCCATCTCGGTTTCGTACTTTTCGAGATCCTCGGCACTCATCTGCTCTGCTGTCCTTCGTCTAGGTTGCCGTCCATCATTCCCCACACCGCCGCGCCGCGTGGCACCGCTCCCGCGACGCGCCGCACATTCGCGAACGAATACCGATGCTCACTGCACGGACCGAGCTGTTCGAGCGCCGCGGTGTGCACCGCCGTGCAGTACCCCTTGTGCTCGGCGAAACCGTACCCGGGGTGATCGTTCTCCATCGCGACCATCAGGCGATCGCGGCTCACCTTGGCCAGCACGCTGGCCGCGGCGATACAGGCCGCGGCCGCGTCCCCGCCGATCACCGGCAGCGAGGGCATCGGCAGCCCGGGCACCCGGAATCCGTCGGAGAGCACATAACCCGGGCGGAACGGCAGACCGGCCACTGCGCGGCGCATCCCTTCGATATTGGCGTGGTGCACGCCGCGGCGGTCCACGTCGACCGACGGGATGAACACCACGTGATACGCCAGCGCGTACCGCCGGATCAGCGGGAACAGCCGCTCCCGCTCGACCTCGGTGAGCTTCTTCGAATCATCCAGTGCGGCAAGGCTGCTCATCCTGTTCGGCCCGAGCACGCAGGCCGCGACCACCAGCGGCCCCGCGCAGGCCCCACGGCCGACCTCATCGACACCGGCCACCGGGCCGAGGCCGCTGCGGTACAGCGCGGACTCCAAAGTGCGCAGGCCGGACCTGCGGATCACTGTTCTGGGGGGCCAACTCGCCGGCAAAGCCGGAGCTCCTAATCGGCCGATGCGGTCTGCGGGTTCACACTGTTCACGCCACCCCACCGCGACGGCGGCCAGGCGATGAAGCGCGCCTTGCCGATGACGTTGTCGACGGGCACCGTGCCGGCCATCGGGTCGCCGGTGCACAGCAGTCCGCGCTGGGCGTCGCCGGGCAGGTTGGTGCAGCGCGATCGGGAGTCCGCGGAGTGCGTGCGGTTGTCCCCCATCACCCAGAGCCGGTCCTCGGGCACCTTCACCGGACCGAACTCATTGCCCAGACAGGGATAGACCTCGGTGTCGGCGTTCATGGTGACCGAGTCGAGGTAGGGCTCGACGAGCTTCTTGCCGTCGACGGTCAGGCCGGTCGCCGCGCGGCACTGCACCGTCTGGCCGCCGGTCGCGATGACCCGCTTGACGAGGTCGTTCTCATCGGGCGGCACGAAGCCGACGAACGAGAGCGCGTTCTGCACGGCGCGGATGGCGGCGTTATCGGAGCGGATCGACTGGTAGCCGATGTTCCAGGCCGGGGGGCCCTTGAAGACGACGACGTCACCGGGTTCGGGTTCGGTCAACCGGAAGGTGAGCTTGTCCACCATGATCCGGTCGCCGACGCAGCCCGGGCAACCGTGCAGCGTGGGCTCCATCGATTCCGACGGGATCAGGTACGGACGCGCCACGAAGGTGAGCATCACGTAGTACAGGACCAGCGCGATGGTGACCAGGATGGCGCCCTCACGCAGCGCACCGTGTTTCTTCTTCGGTTCCTGCTCCGCTTCCGCATCGGGATCGGCGGGGGCGGTGTCCTCGGCGTCGTCGGTCACGGCATCAGGGTAGCCAGCGAGGCTGGGTACCAGCTTGAGAGCCTGAGCAGGCGTGTCGTGGTGAATGCACCTGACACAACCGGCGTCAGCGCTTCTCCTTGATCTTCGCCTTCTTGCCGCGCAGATCGCGCAGGTAGTACAGCTTGGCGCGACGCACATCGCCACGGGTCACGACATCGATGTGATCGATATTGGGCGAGTGCACCGGGAAGGTCCGCTCGACGCCGACGCCGTAGCTTTCCTTGCGGACGGTGAAGGTCTCGCTGACCCCACCGTTCTGGCGGCGCAGCACGACACCCTTGAAGACCTGGATGCGCTCCTTGGAGCCCTCGATGACCTTGACGTGCACGTTGACGGTGTCGCCGGGGCCGAATGCCGGGATGTCGTCGCGCAGCGACGGCTTGTCGACGAAGTCAAGCGTGTTCAT
>JBPPMV010000616.1:0-2426 GCA_051306235.1 Mycobacterium sp.
GACAGGCGAGCCGGGGTCTTCGGCGGACGCGCGAGCAGCGCCTCGAGATGGTGGCGCGTGCGCGGGATGATGCAGCCGATCAGCGACACGAACAGCAGCAGGTAGATCGCCGAGAACCACGGCGTCGAGAAAGTGCTGAACAGTCCGAGACCGTTGAGCACGTCGAAGAGTTCGGGGTTCTCGGCCTGGTACTGGAAGACGCCGTTCGGATCGGACGAGCGCTGCGGCACGAGCGATCCCGGAACCGCAGCGAGCGCGAGCAGCAGCAGCAGCACGAGGGCCGTGCGCATGCTGGTCAACTGCCGCCACACGAAGCGGGCGAACCCGGCCGGTCCGAGGCGGGGGTTCACGGCGAGGGCGGACTCGACGGGTGAGTCGATATGGTCGGCGGGCCGACCGTTAGAGGGTTGGGAGTTAGAGGGCCGGGACTCAGAGCGGGGGGACGAAGCCAATGATCACCGCCTGCAGCTGGTAGAGCCAGAGGTTCCACAGACCGGTCACCAGCAGCAGGCCGACCACGATCAGCAGGATCCCGCCCACGATGTTGATCACTCGGATGTGGCGCCTCACCCAGGCGATCGACCTGCCGACCCAGCCGAAGCCGATCGCAACGAGGACGAACGGGATGCCGAGGCCGAGACAGTACGCCGCGGCCAGCAGTACCGCGCGCCCCGGATCGAAACCCGCCATCGGCAGAATCGTCGCGATCGTCGGTCCGAGGCAGGGCGTCCAGCCGAGCGCGAACACGATCCCCAGCAGTGGAGCGCCGATGAGGCCGGTCCTCGGCTGCCACGACGGCTTGATGGTGCGCTGCAGAAAGCTGACCTGCCCGATGAAGACGAAACCGAGCACGATGATGATCGCGCCGCCGATGCGCTGCAGCAGGTCGGAGTAGTCCAGGAAGAACCGCGCCGCGCTCGCTCCGAGGAAGTTGATGGCGAGGAAGACGGCGCTGAAGCCGAGCACGAACAGCAGCGAGCCGAGCACCATTCGACTCCGGCGCCGCTCGGCACCGCCCGCCACTCCGCTCACGTAACCCAGGTACCCGGGAACCAACGGCAGCACGCACGGCGACAGGAAAGACAGTAACCCGGCGGCGATCGCGATCGGCACGGCCAGCCAGAGCGCTCCGTCGAAGACGATGTCGGAGGGAGTCATTGCGCGAGCACGTCGTCGAGGATGTCGGAGAGCGTCGTCGCGCTGGGCAGTCGGCCCGAGATGCGCGCCGCCACCCGGCCCTGGGTGTCGAGCACCAGCGTCGTCGGTACGGCCGACGGCGGTACGTCACCGGCGAACGCGCTCAACACGTCGCGTGTCGAGACGTCGAGGATCGAGTCGTAGCTCACCCCGAAGGTCTGCTCGAAGGCGGCGGCGTTGGCTGCCGAGTCACGGGTGTTCACGCCGAGGAACGTCACGTCGCCGGCGAACTCCTGGTGCACGCTCTCGAGGTCGGGTGCCTCGACCCGGCAGGGCGGGCACCCGGCATACCAGAAGTTCAGCACGACCACCCCGTCGAGCGCGGTGCCGTCGATCGTTACGCCGTCGACGGTCTGGCCGCCCCAATCGCCGACCTCGACCCGATCCTCGGCCGGGATGGTGAGCACGGTGCCGTCGCCGGAGATGTAGCCGCCGCCATCCTGACCCGCAATTCCATCGGTCGACGTGCAACCGGCGAGCAGCAGCACCAGTGCAGCGAGCACCGCGAGCCGCCGCATCAGACAGCACCCGTGTCGATCGCGCCGGGCAGCAGGGCGGCCGCCGGTTCGGAATACGACACCTCGACGAACGCGTCGCCGCGACGTTCGAGGGTCGTGATGCTTGACAGCGCGCAGCGGCGACGCGACGGAATGTGCGGCAGCGGCAGCCCGGCCACCGTGCGCGCGACGATCACGATCGGCATCTGGTGGCTGACGAGCACGACCTCGCCGCCGTCGACCGCGAGCCAGTGTTCTTCGATCGCGGTAAGCATCCGACCCTGCACGTCGCGGTACGCCTCACCCCAGGAGGGTCGCTGCGGGTTGGCGAAGTAGCGCCACAGGTCGGGGCGGCGCGGAACGTCTCGGCGCATGTTCATGCCCTCGAAGAGGTTGGTCGGCTCGATGACGCGCTCGTCGAACACTGGGTCGAGCCCGAACCCGGCGATCCACGGCGCTGCGCTCTCGCGGGTTCGTTGCAGCGGGCTCGCGACAATCTTCCGGATGTCGTGGCCGGCTAGCGAATCGGCGGCAAGCTGCGCCATCCGGTGACCGCGGGCGCTCAGGCCGAAACCGTCGAGGCGACCGTAGAGCACGCCGTCGGGGTTCTCGACCTCGCCGTGGCGCACGAGGTGAACCAGATCGGCGGGCACAGTTGTCCAGTTTACGAGGCCGATCGCTGCGAGAAGGCCGCAGGGCGTCGCCGTAGACTCGGGGACCGTGACTTCTCGC
>JBPPMV010000617.1:0-2257 GCA_051306235.1 Mycobacterium sp.
TAGGTGCGGGGCAGGGCGCCGACGGAACGCGCCGCCCGCGCCTGCCGGTAGCCCAGTGCCGCACCCGCAAGGGGGATCAGCAGCAGACCCAGGATGCCGAACAGCGAGGTCATCGGCTGACCGGGGCGCGGAGCCGGGTTCAGCGGTGGCACCGGAAGGTTCAACTGCACCACGGGCAGCGCTGCCGGCTGCTGTGGCGGCCGCGGTACCGGATCCGGTGTGACGGCGGGAACGACGGTATCGGCGCTCACGGTCGCCGACGAGGTGTCCGGTCGATTCGCCGGCGCGGCGGCCCTGGAGGACCGGTTGCGCGCGGTGATGCCCATCGGTGGGCCGGGATCGGCCGGCACCTCCGCTGCGGCGGGGCTTCGCGCCGAGCCACCCGTCGAGAAGTCGGATCCGGCCGTCCTCGGGGTGCGTGCGGTGCGCGCGCCGTCCGCTGTGCTCGCCGATGGCCGGCTCGATTCGCTCGACGACTCACCGGGAATGCTGCCGCGCGCGGCGCTCTGCTCGGACCGTCGTCCGCTGTCACCGCGCGATTCGTTGCTGGACTGGCCACCGCGGGCCTGCTCGCCGCCGCGGCGGTCCGAGTTGTCCCGGCGGTCGGAATGACCTGGGTGCGATCCCCGATCACCGGGATCAGCAGTGGCGACGGCGCCGGGGCCGATGACCAGCGTCAACGCGACGGTCGCCGCAGCGGCGGCCGTCAGGAAACGCCTGCACACGTCCACTTGCTCCCCCACCGGTCTGACTCAGACTATGTCACCACGATGTTTGCCTGTCATATTCCCTCGGGATCTGTTTCCAAACCATCGGCGGCCTTCTGTGCCAGGCCGATCGCCGTGCGGGCCCAGTCCTGGGTGGCCCCGGCCAACCCGCAGGCAGGGGTGATACCGATCCGCTCGCGCAGCACGGTGCGGGGGAATCCGAGTCGGTCGGTGACCGATGCCGCCGCGGCGGCGACGTTCTGCGGCGTCCAGGGCTGTTGCTGCACGGTGCCCGGGACGACCCCGAGCAGGACGGTCCGGCCGGACTCCACGAACTCGCCCATCCCGTCCAGGTCGGCGGCCTGCAGTGTCGACACGTCCACGGCCAAGGCTTGAAACTGGCTACGCTGCAACAATTTCCACGGAAGATCGGCGGCGCAGCTGTGCAGCGCGACATCGCCCCCCAGCGCCGCGACACACTGGTCCAGCAATCTCGCGGCGACCTGTTCGTCGATGGGGTTCACCGGCGAGAAGCTGGTCACGCCGGTCAACCTGCCCAGCAGCGCGGCGGGCAGCAGCGGCTCGTCGAGCTGCACCACGACCTCGGTGCCCAGCCGTCGGGACACCTCGGCGCGATGCCGGGACAGCCCCTCGGCCAGCGAATCGGTGAGATCGCGCAGCGCACCGGTATCGGTGATGGCCCGGTGTCCGTTGGCGAGCTCCAGCTGGGCGGCCAGCGAGATCGGCCCGGCGGCCTGGAGTTTCACGGTGCGGGCCGATCCGCGCAGGCCGGCCTTCTCCCAGGCCTCCTCCAGCGCATCGAGGTCCTCGTTGACCATGCTCACCGCGCGGCGCAGCACCGCGCTGCGCCCGGGCGCGATCCGGTAAGCACGGGCCACGGTGTCGAAGCCGATGTCGACGAGCAGGGCGGCGGTGCGCCCGATCACGTCCGCACCGACCCCGCGGTCCGGTAATTCGGCCAGGTGGGGCAGGGTGTGCAGCTCGCCGACGATGATCTCGGCGGCTTCGCGCGCCGAGGTTCCCGGCCAAGATCCGATGCCGGTCGCGGCGGCGAAAGTATTCACCGGCCAACCGTATTCGATCGCGGGGTCAGAGAATGACCGTGGCGCTGGCGATGACCTCGTCACCGGCGGGATCGGGCCGGTAGAGCACCATCGTCTGCCCGGGGGCCACCCCACGGATCGGCGCCCGCAGATCGGCGATCAGTCGACCGTCCTGCAGCTCGGCGACGGCCTCGGCCATCCCGCCGTGCGCCCGCACCTGGACCACACCCTCGATCGGTCCGTCCGGCGCGGCGCCTGCGGTGAACACCGGCTTCTCCCCGGTCAGCAGCGACACATCCAGATCGTCGGCCGCACCGACCCGCACGACGCCGGTCACGGCGTCGATACCGGTCACATAGCGGGGCTGCCCGTCGGGTCCGGGCCCGCCGATCCCCAGGCCCTTGCGCTGACCGATGGTGAAGCCGTGCACCCCGTCGTGTTCGGCGAGCACCGTGCCACCGGCGTCGACCACCGCACCGGGACGTA
>JBPPMV010000618.1:0-26804 GCA_051306235.1 Mycobacterium sp.
ACCTCACCACCCACTGGCACCAATTCACCACCACCCACCCCCTTGCAGCACCCCCGCTCACCTCACCTCGCCACCTCCATACGGACTTCTGGCACATTGGCACAAGTTGTGCAAGACTCGGATTCGGGCGCGGGGCGCCCGAATCCCAGCCGCCTGCGGCGGCTTGTCCGGCTTGGTGAGGTGGTCGAGTATGGAGCGACCGTGCTGACCATTTCGCGGCTGTCGCGCTGGAGCATCGGCTACTACAACGACACCGCCAATCAGGCCAAGCAAGCGGCGATGGATCGCCGCTCAGCAGGCGGCGGACTGGGCGAGTACTACTCCGAAGGGGACACCCGCGTCCCGACATGGATGGTCGTCGGGGACAAAGAGGCAGTCGGCGAAGCGACCGGCCTGGACGGGGCCGCCCTCGATGGCGGGTTTGCTGACACCGAGGATGCCGCGCGCTGGCTCGACGACGGCGCCACACCCAACGGGCAGATGGGCCGGGCCTTCGGGGATAAGGGTGTACACGGTTTCGATCTGATGTTCGCCGCCCCGAAAAGCGTGTCCCTGTTGCGGTCGCTCACCGATGACGTTGGTGAGAAGGTGATTCAAAACGCGCACGTCAAAGCCTTGGAGGCGGCGATGGCGTACCTGCATCAGCATGTGGGTTACACGCGGGTGCACAACCCGATTACCGGGAAGAAGGATCTACAACGGCTGCCCGGGCTGGTGTCGATCGCCTACCAACACGAGACGTCGCGGTGCGGTGACCCGCACCTGCACACTCACGTCATCCTCCCGAACCGGCAGGTCAGAGCCGATGGACGGCTGGTGTCGATCGACTCGAAATCGCTGTATCACGAAGCCAAGGCCGCCGGCATCATCTACCAGGCCACCTTGCGTCACGAGCTGCACGCCGAACGTGGCTTTGAATGGCAGCGGGTCGACGAACATTCCGGGATGGCCGAAGTCGCCGGAGTAACCAAAGAGACCATCAAGGCGTGGTCGCAACGCTCCACTCGCCTGCGGGAATGGGCTAAAAACAATCTTGTCGTCGTCGACGGGGAACCCACCGCCGCCCAGCTGGCCACCGCGCAGAAAGCAACCCGGCCCACCAAACCCGAACAGCTCGCCTGGGAAGAACTCAAAGAAGCGTGGCGCGGCGATGAGCGCGGCCTCAAACTCGACCGCGACGCACACTTCGCCGCGCGTTTTGAGCGCCGCGCCCGCGAGCGCACTCCCCTAGACCGCGCGCGCATCGCACAAATGGCAGCGCACATCGACAAGGCCGCGTTCACGCGCGCCGACATGGTGGAGATTGTCGGCGCACAACTGCCCATCGACGCACCCGGAGAGCCGCGCGCGCTCATCGAACAATTTGTCGATGAGGTGGGTGTGCGCGTCAGCGCGCCGCGCGCCGCGCACCACCGCGAAGGCCACGAGAAATACACCGTTGACGCGATCATGCTCGAAGAGTCCCGCATCCTCGACATGGCCGACGCCCGCGATAACCGCAGCCGCCTTGACGTGCGTGCCGCCGACCTCGGTGACCTGTCCGCCGACCAGGAGCGCGCCATCCGCGCCATCGCTATGTCACCGTTTCTGGTGCAGCCACTGCAAGCGCCGGCCGGGGCTGGCAAAACCCATTCTCTCAAAGCGCTGCGCGCCGCCGCGCACCGCGCGAACAAAGAGGTGCTCGTGTTGGCGCCCACCGGCAAAGCCGTTGACGAGGCCATGCAGGAGGGTGCCGGTGATCGCGGACTGACCGTGGCCAAGGCGCTGCAGCTCATCGAGGACAACAACCTCGACATCGACCGGCGCACCGTCATCATCGTTGACGAAGCGTCCATGGTGGGCACCCCAGAACTGAAGAAGCTGCTCTCGGTCGCGGTGGCCGCCGAAGCCAAAATGGTGCTCGTCGGGGACCCCTACCAGCTCTCGCCGGTAAAAGCGCGCGGCGGCATGTTCGAGCACCTGTGCGCTGACCTGCCGTGGTCGCAGCGCCTGGGCGAAGTGTGGCGCCAACGCACCGCCGAAGAACGCGACGCCTCGCTGGCGATGCGCTCGGCACACGGCAACCGCCTGCGCAAAGCGGTCGGCTGGTACCGCTCCCAGGGTCGGCTGCACGCCGGTGACCCGATCGCCATGGCCAAAGATGCCGGGGACGCATATCTGGCCGACCGCGCCGCCGGCAGAGACTCGCTCATGGTGTGCGACTCCTGGGAAATGGCCGACGCGCTCAACCTTCGCGTACATAACGCCCTGGCCGGGGACGGCCCTACCGTGCGCGGCGCCCGCGACCAACGTATCGCCGCCGAAGACGTCATTGTCAGCCGCCTCAATGACATCAGTATCGCCGTGCACCCCGGGCCGGAGCATTCCGCCGGCGACAGCGTCGACCAGGTGCGCAACGGCAACCGGTGGCGCGTGGCCGGAATTGACGAGAAAACCAACCGGATCGCCGCCGAACGCCTCTCCGACAAGGCTCGCGTCGTCTTCGAAGGCGACTACCTCACCCAGAACGTCACCCTGGGCTATGCGGTGACCGTGCATTCCGCCCAAGGCGTGACTGTGGGCAACAAGACCACCGCCGGTGTCTGCCACACCATCCTGGCCGACACCTCCAACCGCGCCATGGCTTACGTAGGGATGACCCGCGCCAAAGACGAGAACCACGCCTACATCTACCAACGCATCACCGGTGAAGCCGACCACGAACACTCCCGCGTCACCGCGGGCGAGGACATCCACGTCCTGCGCCGCGGCAACAAATGGGCCGCCGCGCACCACTTCCGGGCCATCCTGGCCAACGATGAGCGGCCCACCACCATGCACATCGAAGCCGAACGCACCGAACGCCACCTGCTTCCGGCTGCGGTAGCCGACCTACTGGCCGCCCAGGACCATCGCCGCAACGCCCGCAGCGCGGTGTGGCGCGAACACTCCGCCACCAACCAGGCCGCAGCCGCCGCCTACCAACGCATGGCCGCGTCCGCCGAAGAAACCGAACGCGAACGCGGCCGTGGCGTCGACGGCCTGGAGCTCTAACACCAGGCTTGGGTCAAAGCCCGAGCGAATGTGTCCAAGGTCGTGGACACCCGGCACCGCATCCGCATAGGTTCGCGCTATGACCGATCTACCGGCGGCCGCGGTCGTCATCATCGAAAGCGCCAGGGAATTCAACACGCCCGCGAGTCACCAGATCGCCGACGACGTAGAGCGCGGCCACCAACGGCTACAGCAGAGCTTGGACACACCTGCAGGTAAGGAGCAACTCAACCTCCTTGTCGAGACCAAAAGTGCTGAATTCCAGGCCGAGATGCTCGGAGAGTAACGCGCGACAGCATTGTGGCTGCGCTGCGACGGCGCGTCGCTGCTCAAGAAGGCGACATCCGCAAGCCCAGATCAACTGTGAACGAACAAATATCGACAATCGAATTGCTATACGGGCAACTCGACTCGCGCACCCCGTAACCGTGTGCCCTTCAAGCTGGCAGGCCACTTCGAAGCAACCAAGCATCGGCTCGCGTGGGCGGCGTGATCGACGAATGTCAGGTTATGTGGTTGAGGTGGGTGGTGTCGGCCAGTTTGGCGACTTGCCTGTTGTGGAAGAAGTCGTCCTCGACCAGGGTCGTGATGCTGCCGGGCTTCGATGCGAAACTTGCGTAGCCGGCGGACTCCCAGGGGACTTCGAGCCATGCGGTGATGATGTAAGTCAACGTAAAGCCGTGCGTCACAACGACGACGTGTTCGACTGGACGCGAGAGTATTTCGGCCATGACGGCATAGATTCGCTCAGCGAACTCGGCCTTGGTTTCCGCGCCAGCGATACCTTCGTGGTGAGCCATTCGGTCACCGACAGCTGGCGGGGGAATGAAGCGCGCATCGAGCCAGGCCTGCGGGCGACCTTCGGCAACACCGTAGGACTTCTCCCGCAATCGCGCATCGAAGACCGGGATCTTCTGAAGCTCTGCCGCGATCGCATCAGCCGTGCGCCGCGTCCGAAGCATATCCGACGAAAACACCGCTACGTGTTCGCCGGACAGCTGACGTCCAAGTGCCTCACCGATCGCGTCGGCGTGCTGGCGACCTTGCGTCGTGAGGTCGGAGTCGTGCCATCCACCAACCACACCGTCAACATGATGTGTGGCTTCAGGATGAGTAACGACGTAGATGCTCCGGGCCATGCCACCACGCTAACTCGCGGTATTGCTAGAGCTTTCATATCCATTGCTCTGGTCGGCGGGCGCGGGCTGCTGTCGGCTCACGCGCGCATGAGCCGGTGTGTACTATCCGTCCGGCAATCCTGACGCGGCTACTGGCCGATCTCGGCAACGGTCTGGGGTGGCCCATCCTGGAGTAGTGCTCGCAGCATCGTCGGGAAGTCTCTCGGCGAGAACAAGACTCCACCGCGACGTGCAGCGTCGAGAGCTGGCAACGTCCACCAGCATTGGTTGAGGATGCCCTCACCGCCTGGGTGTCCGGGTGTGCCAGCGGCAACACCGCTGATCGGGTCGAACGGCGCCACGTTGAGGAGAAAGTAGTGGTTCATGACTCCCGCGAACCCCTGCGCATGCATCTCCGCTAAGGGCACGGTCTGGACCCAGACCGGCCGAGGGTGATGCGCGGCGGTGATCAGCAGACCGGTCTCCTCGAACACTTCGCGCGCCAACGCCTCGTGCAGGGTCTCGTTGCCCTCTATCCCGCCGCCGGGTGCAACCCACACGCTCGGGCCCGCATGGGTGCGGTGCTCAGCGAGCAGAACCCTGCCCCCCGCTACCAAGAGGGCCCGACTGGAACGCCGGTACGGCAGCTCAGTCACCGCACTCCCCTCCCCTGTCGGGTCGGTCTGCCGTCACCCAGCTGGTCTCGCAGTCAGTGCACATTTCAGAAGGCGTGGACATCAGTGGCCAGGCGCGCGTGGACGTGCATGTCGTGCCACCCATCGGTATGCAACGCCGATTCCCGCCGGATTCCTTCAGCGAGGAAGCCGGCCTTCACGGCCACACGGCAGGATGCCTGATTAGCGGGCGAGTGCTCCAGGGCGATGCGATGGAAGCCGGCGTCGAATGCCCACCGGCACAGGACCTGCGCCGCTTGCGTGCACAAACCTCGGCCGCGGGCGGCCGGGACCATCCAGTACGCCAGCCCGGCTGACCCGTTGTCCAGTTTCACGCCCCCTAGCGTCATCCGGCCCAGCAGCGCGCCGGTCTGCTTGTCGGCTACCGCCCAGCTGAGCTCCGTCTCGGTGGCCCATCCGCGCTGCCGAGCGCTGATCCACTCAGCGGCTTCTTCTACTGAATCCACACGCCGCACATGCCAACGCTGAATCTCGGGATCGGCGAACGCCTCCATGACCGCGCCAGCATCGTCGAGCCGCCACGGCCGCAACACCAAGCCAGGCCCCGCCGCAATCTCGGGGTGGGCAGACCCGGAAAACAACCCCGACGCCATGGCAGGAGCGATCAAACGCGGCACACCCACATCATCGACCACAGCCGCGGTCTGGCGGTCGTTCCCGCACCAACAGGCCGCACATTCTGGTTCCGAACAACGCTAAGCCCGAGGGCGCTCAGGTGCAGTAGCCCCTCGCGAACGCCGTCTTTGGGTTCCAGGGTCTGATCAAGGGGCGGATGAAAGCGCCCCTGCCCCTAGGGCTGAGCACGGTTCGACTACACGCTTTGCGCACAAGCCCGGCCACAGTCGCTTCCCATGGTGGAATTGCTGTGTGACAGCCGATCCAGAGGTTCGCACGGACTCGGGAGCGGTCCGCGGCAGTTGGGACAAGGGCGTGGCCGTATTCCGGGGGATCCCCTACGCACTACCGCCCGTGGGTGCTCACCGTTTCGGGCATCCCGTCCCGCCACAATCCTGGGATGGCGTGCGCGAGGCGAGGGTATTCGGTCCGCCGTCGCCGCAAGCTGGTGCATCTGACTCTGAGGTAAATGCTTCGTGGCTGACGCTCAACGTGTGGTCACCTGGACTCGGCGCGGCCGGAATACCGGTCATGGTGTGGATCCACGGTGGACGCTACATCGAAGGACACAGCGCCAACCCCCACCAGAACGGCGCCACGCTGGCGGCCTGCGGTGTCGTGGTGGTGAGCCTCAACTACCGCGTCGGGGCAGAAGGATTCGCCCGAATCGCCGGAGCCCCGAACAACCGTGGCCTGCTCGATCAGATCGCCGCACTGCGATGGGTACAGGACAACATCACCGCGTTCGGAGGGAGCCCGCACAAGGTCACCGTGTTCGGGCAGTCCGCCGGCGGCGGCAGCGTCGCCTCGCTGCTCACCATGCCAGCAAGTGCCGGCCTGTTCACGCGCGCGATCGCCCAAAGCGTGCCCGGCACATTCTTTACCGAGCGGCTGGCGGCCACAGTCTCGGACGAGATCGCCGGCGAACTCGGGGTGCAGGCCACAATGACTGATCTGCAACGCTGTTCGCCTCAGGCGCTCGTGGTAGCCAGTGAAAGGCTGCTGCAGCGGATGCCCCAGTTCGTCGATGCGTGGGGTCCGATGGCGCTGACCCCGACACCGTTCTCACCGATCGTTGACGGCGCCACACTGCCCGACGCCCCGTGGCGCGCCCTGGCCGATGGCGCCGCCAACAGTATCGATCTGGTGGTCGGACACACACGTGATGAGTACTCACTATTTCACCCGTGGCACGACGACGCTGTCCCCGACGGGCTGCTCACCGACACCATCCAACGAATCGCACCCATCTCCTGCCGGCCAGGTGATTACCGCGCCGCCTACCCTGATTCCAGCGTCGAGCAGTTGTACGAAATAGTGAACGCGGACTGGCTGTTTCGCATGCCCTGTGAACATCTCGCTGCCGCCCACCACGCAGGAGACGGCACCGCGCGACTGTACGAGCTGACCTGGAGCTTCAACCCAGACGAGGGCGCCTCACACAGCCTGGACATGCTGCTCGTCTTCGGCACACTCACGCGCGACGACATCACCAGCCAACCGTCAGCTCATCCCGAAGCGGCAGACGAATACGAGCAGGTATCGCACTCGATGCGAGCGGACTGGGTGGACTTCGCCACCCACGGTGCGCCCAACTGGCCCTCCTACGAGCTTTCAGGCACCCGCACTACACGCGTCTACAACGCCGACACGACCGATCGCCCCTACCCGGAGGAATCGTCCCGTCGTCTCTGGGCCCACCATAGGTTCGACGCGCTCGATCTCTCTATCTGACGAACCCGGCACTTTCATACCAGGCAGAAAGCCGTTCGAGATCCTCGGCTTGTGCCGGGTCCACGGTTACGTCGCGCGCCATCAGGTGCTCCTCAGGGGCAGTTCGGCGGTGAGTGAAGAGGCCAGGGCCCGCGTCATGTCGTCTGCGTTGACCACCAGGACCGAGGGGTCAGCCGCTGCCAACGCGGCCAGTTCTTCGGGTGTGTTGCTGCTCAATCGCCGTGCACGCTCACGCTTGCACGCAATGACCACCTTGCGGGCGTAGCGGCCGTTGCCGGCAATGTCGAGAGCGGTGCCGATGTCGTGAGGAGTGCTGCGCAAGCGTGCCGCTTCGGCGCCGAGCAGCGGCCAGGCCTGTTCGGCGATCGCGATGCGCTCTTTGGCGGCGATGTGCCGTCCGATGGCGACGATTTCGTCGGGGGTGTAGCTGGTAAAGCTGAGCGTGAAGTTGAACCGTCCGGCCAGCCCTGGGTTGGCGGCCAGGAATCGGCGCATCTCTTTGGGGTAGCCGGCGACGATGACCACTAGCTCATCGCGGAAGTCTTCCATGTATTTCAGGAGTGTGTTGATGGCGTCTTTGCCGAACGAGTGCCCTTCGGTTTCGGGGGCGAGCCGGTAGGCCTCGTCGATGAATAGCACACCTCCGCGGGCGTCTTCGCAGACTTCTTTCATACGTTGAGCGGTCTGGGAGATGTAGCCGACGACGAGGTCTTCTTCGGTGACCTCTATGACGTTGTTGGTCTGGAGCTTTCCTAAGCCGAACAAGATGTCGGCGACGATACGGGCGAACGTGGTTTTCGCCGTCCCCGGCGGGCCTTCCAAGATCATGTGGTTCTCACCCGTGGAAGAGGTGTCTCCGTCTTGGATAGACATGAGCTGGTCGATCTGGATTTCGGTGCGCCACACGGCGATCTGCTCTTTGGGGCCATCGAGGCCGATCAGCTCGTCAAGTCGACGCTTGGCTTGGGCCAGGACATCTTTTTGTTCGGTGGCCAGCGCGGCGGCGTTGCGCTGGGCGCGGCTGGTCTCGGTGCCCGGGTCCCACTTGTCGGTACGGGTGGCGATGGTTTCCGGGTCGGTGACGACCAGGCGGTAGCCGGGATCGTCGAGGGCCTGCTGCGCGGCTGCGAGGAGTTGCCCGTCGACGGCAGCTGCGCGGAACGCGGCCACAGCCTCGTCTTCGCGGCCGAGCTCGCGCAGGCACCAGCCACGGGTGAGCGCCACGTCCGCGTTGATGTAGGTGTTGGCTGAGTTGATCTTGTCGGTGGTGTCCAGGGCGGGCGGGAACTGGCCCAGGCTGGCCGTGGCCGCGGCGTTGAGCGCGGCGAGGGCGTCTGTGACCGATTCGAGGACGTGTGTGGCCTGAAGTGGCGGGGAGACGGCGGTCACGGCCAGCACGTCGGGCCAGCGTCGCGTGCGGTGATACATGCTGGCGGTGATGAATTGGCGCCACTGTGCGGCCTGGGTGTCCTCGGTGATCACGGGATCGTCGAGCAGCTGTGCGGCCTCGTCGTAGCGGTCAGCGCAGATCAATGCCGATGCGTACGCCAGGGCGAGGGTGGCGCGCGACCAGGCCGGCAGCGTCAGGTACATCGGGGCGGGCACCTGGGCGTGCAGCTCGCCGTCGCGCACACCGATGCGTCGGGTCTCGCGGTACAGGGCGCGGGAATGTTCGTGCGCGCCGGCCAGAGTGTCGAGGTCCTGGTCGCCGCACGCCAGCCGTCCCAGCCACGCGTCGGACATGGACGCGTTGACGGCGGTGATGCGGGTGAAGGTCGTCAACGCGTTGTCGCGGTCACCGGTGCGGTAGCTGTCCATCGCGGTGTCGAACGCGCGGCGCTGCTCGGTCGGTGAGGTCATATTGGGCGGCCCCCTGCTTACTTGTCGGTGATGGGATTGACGCTAGCCGGTGCCCCACCAGAGGGCCTGCTGCGGTCATCGGGGGGCAGGATTTCGTCCTCGCGCGGCGGTTCCGGCGGTGGGGGCAGGAAGCCTGTGTAGTTGGCGTCACCGAGTTCTGCTATCGGGGGCATTGAGCTCGGTGCGGCCGTGGGGCCGGCCGCGGTGCCGGCCCCGAACTCCAGGGGCTGGGTCTGGGTTGCTCGGGGGGCGTGCGCTGGCTGCGTGCGGCCGGCATCGGAACCGCTGAACAGGCCTTGAATGCCGCCACCTGGTTGCGGTGAGTCCAGTGCGGGTTCGCCGGCGGGTGAACTCATTGCTGGAGCGGCGGGAGCGGCGCCGTCTGCGGGCGGGCTGCCCGTGGTCGGGGACATCTCGGAGGGTTGATCGGTGGTGGCGCCTTCGGTGGGTACGGGGTCAAATCCGGACTGCGGTTGGCCGTGTACACGCGAAGCGTCCGAGGCGGCGGCGTCGAGTTGGTCCCAGGGGGTGGATTCGCCGCGGTGGCCCATCTTCGAAAGCAGGCCGCGCCCGGCGCCGACTGCGGCGCCACCGGCCCCGCCGATGGCGGCGTGCATCCCCATCCCCACCGCCACACCGCCGGCCTGCCGGAACAGCCCAGGCCCCTGACGGTCCCCGGAAAGGTCGACGCGGATGTGGCGCAGCAGGAAAATGGCCGCGATCGAGGTAGCGCCCATCATGAGCACATGCGCGAACGGGTTGGACCCGCCCAGCTCTGCGGGCAGGCGCCCGGCGACGATCGACTCCACCGCCAATCCCATGACGCTGACGAACACGATGTAGACCAGGACCTCCACGGCGTGGCGGAAGAACTGCCACACCACCGCGGCGGCGCGGCGTTGCGGTGCCCCGGGTATCGCGCCCAGCCACAGAGTGGGAAGCAGGATGACGGTGGTGTAGATGGCTTTGACCGACACTTTGAGCACGGCCCACCCTGATAGCACCATGAACGACCCGAGCAGTACGGCGACGATGACGAATACCAGCCCGACCCAGATGTTGGTCCCGTCGAGGTGTTGGGCGTAGGAGACGGCGGCCTTGTTGCCGCACGACTGCATGGCGCGGATCGGGCCATCGGGGATGCCGCGGTTGACCGCAGCAGACCAGGCGGTGCCGCAGCTGCCCACGCGGTCCACGACCTGGCCGAAGTTCCACAGCTGCAGCGGTTCTCGCACAGTGTGGGTGATGAGGCTGGCGGTGAGTGCGTCGACTTGGCCGCCGGTGGATACCCCGTCGAAGGCTCCGTTGTGGCCGGGGGTCGCGGCTTGGGCGACGCTGAAACCGATGCGGCGGGCGAAGTCGAGCAGGCCGCCGTCGCCGTACATCAGGCCGGCAGGGTTGGCGAAGATGGCGATCGACAGCGCGGGCATGGTCAACGCGATCAGGATCATGGTCCAGCCGCGCCCGGCCTCGCCGCGGTGGATGGTCATCACGCCGGCGAACACGCCGATCGGGATGGCGATGGCCAGAAGGCCCAGCTGGGTCGTGACAGTGATGACCGCACTGGTGACGGCGCGGGCTATCTCACCGATGAGTGTGAGCCAGTAGGTGCTCACGGTCAGCTTCATCAGCCACAGTGACAGGGCGACGATGCCGACAAACAGTCCGGCCTCAGCGGTCAGGATGCTCGCTGAGGTGACGTTGAACGTCATGGTTTCCATGGCGTGCAGCGTCCAGGCCATCCAGCTGTCGGGTGTCCAGCCGATGTCGGGGCCGGCCTGGGTGATCTGTTCGCGGATGGTGGGCAGGCTGAGGTAGTAGTTGCCCAGCGGTACGCCGTAGGTGTCTTTGAGCCCGGTCCAGTTGAGCACCATGGCGTTGGTGGAGGCGCTGGCGGTCGGGGCGGCCACGGTGGCGGTGATGGCCAGGGTGTGCAGGATGGCCAGCACCAGCAGGGGCCGGCCCCACTGCGGGTGGGTCAGGTACCAGTAGTGCAGGCGGGCGCTCATGGGCGGGCGCCTGCTTCGCGGCGCTGACGGGCGCGGTGGGGGTTGGTGTCGTAGCGCGCGGCCAGCGCTGCATTGGGCGCGGCGAACGTGGCGATCTTGCCGAAGCCGCCGAACTCGTCGAGGAACCAGGCTTCGCCTTCGCGGCCGGGAATGACCTTGCCGTAGTTGTCATTGACTGCGTCGTCACCGTGGTCGAGCAGCTGCACCGGGCTGGTGTTGTTGATGTAATTCTGCAGCAGCTCGGGATGGCGGTCCAGGTCGCGGTCGCACCACAGCAGAGTGTCGCGGGCAAGCTCGGCCCTTTTGAAGCCGAAGCAGAGGCGCTGGTCAATGAATTCATCTTCCAGGACGGCGAAGTCTTTGATCGGTTGCTGGCTGATGCCGACGAACCCGGTCGCTGCTTTTCGGCCCTGTCTGATGATGGTGTTGGCGCACTTCTGGCCGCCGGGAGAGTTGGTCCATGCGGCGCACTCCTCCACGATCAACAGATCGTCGTGGTCGTCGCGGGACATGAAAATGGACTGCGCCACTTCGGCGCCCAGCCCGTAGAGGGCCTGGGCGGCACGCTGGCTGGGGGTGGTCTGATGGTGCAGATGGGCCTGATACTCCTCGTTGACCGTGGGGAGTTTGAGGCCGGCGAAGTTCCAGACCACGCATTGGGTGCCGGCGATATCGGGCACGGGTAGCGACTCGTCGAACAGTGGGCGTAGTAGCCGCTGGGCGGCCAGGCCTTCCAGTCCGATGAGCAAGTCCGTGTCGGCCTCGGTGCGCTCAGAGGCGGGCATCTGAGCGAGATAGCGCATCAGCTGGGCGGTACTGCCGATTCCGTTGGCCTCGCGTGACTCTGGTGACAGCAGTCCCCACAGCCGCTGTGCTCCCCTGCTCAGAGACGACAGTCCGAGCTGGGGTAGCAAATGGTCGACCGTGCGCTCAGCGGCCTCGTGGTACGGGAAGATGCGCAGCCCGTCGAGGCTGAACGACATGCGGGCGACATCGATGACCACCTTGTCTTCGAAGTCGGCCAAGGCCGCGTCGTGTTCGCGGGCGTCGGTGGGATCGAACAGATGAATTCCCGCGCCCGCCTTCAACCAGGATCGCGTCAGGTTCTTGACGACATGGGACTTCCCGCGGCCCGGGGATCCGCAGATCACCAAGTTGCCCGCGTTATCCCTAAGAGGGGCGTTGAGCAGATCGGACAGCACCACATCGCGCAGGCCGGGGCTGGTGAGATTCATGCCCAACGGAACGCCGGTGTTGTTGCCCAACTTGCTGGCCAGCAGCGGGACAAACGGAGCGAACCGTTTGGTGGTGGTGGGGTTACGGAACTCGTCGAGGGCGGCGCGGCGCTACCCGCCGGGAGTGAATGCCTGCCACAGCGTCGGCTGACCGCCACGCCACCGTTTCGCGCCGATGTTCTGGCTCCGATAGGTCCTGGCGACATCGGTGATGGCCCGGTTTACCGTGTCGGCGTCGGCTCCGGCGGCGGCAATGACGACGCTGGCGTTCACACCCCGCTCAGCATTGCCGTGTTTGAGCTCGGATGCCAGTTCCCGGCCGGATGCCAGTTTGCGCAGCAGTTCATCAGAACTCGCGGCGTGCCGCCCACGCTGGCGATACTGGTCTCGGATGTTGACGATGACGTTCTCGGCCGTGGACACGGCCACCTCGGCGCTGGTGAAGGTGATGTTGATCGTCCAGTCCAGCACCGTCTTTGGGGTGGTGCGGTCGTCGAGGACTTTGAACAAAGTGGAGCGCGGCCAGGCAATGCCGCTGTCGGGGAAGCTGTCCAACGGCAGCAAGGCCTGGTAGGAATCTGCGATCCCATCAGAGGGGTCTCGGAACGAGCGCACGAAGATGTCGGATTCGGCGCGAGCCGCGCGCCAGCGTCGGCCACGCAGCTGGGCAGCCCCGGGATCCAGATGCACCGGGGTGAACGCCGACCCGGGCAGAGAGGCCTGCGGGTCAAACGGCTGTGACGGTAGCGGGGCATCCCAGACGCCGCGGCTGGCGAGGTAGTTCCAGTGCCACCAGATCTGTTCGGTGGTCGCCGGTTTCGGGAAGAACACCCCGGGCAGCGAGCCGACCATCTGTGCGGCCAGGTCGCGGTAGTAGGAGATCGAAGAGTCAGTGTCTTGGTCGCGGCCTACGGCAGTGTCGACCATGCGCCGCCATGCGCCGCCCGGGGTGCGGCCGGCGATCCCGTAGTCCAGGGGCAGGCTGAGCCAGTAGATGCGGCGACGGGCGCGGTGTGCGGCGATGGTGGGTTCCCATGTACGGCAGTGCTTCACCCACTGTCGTGCCGCGGCCGGCACGCTGTCGGCAGCGGTGTCGCCGCGCAGGGCGTGGTGGCTATGCAGCATCTTGCGGACGGTGCTGCGCGGTGCGACCGGCACTGTCAGGCCGCTGATCGATGCGCCCGAGGGCAGGGCGCGCCACAGCTCGGCGTGCTCGGTGGCCACCCGGTCCTGCCATTCTTCGGAGAGAAAGATGAACGGCTGACCCGAGAGCAGATAGTCGGCGTACACCCCCTGTGAGGTGAGCCGAAGGTTACCGATGACACGCAGTGGAGCGGGAACAGACATGGTTTCTCGTCTAACGTTGCCGGTGCTGGGAAGAGATAGTTTGGGGGCGCAGGTTATGCCACCACCAGTGGGCGCGCGTGCGCAGGGAGGGCCGGGTGGCCGGCAGCTTGGACAGCAGCCAGACCGCGGTGACTGTGAGGACTGCGCCGATGATCAGGATGCGAAAGGCATTGCCGGACTCGATGTTCGCGGTGACCAGGCCTCCGGTGCCGATGAAGCCGATCACCGCGGCGATGGCGTCGGGGGCACGCCACTTCTCCTTGAAAGGGAGGGTGAATCCGTCCCCGGAGTCCCCGAGGTGAATCGGCAGTGAGCGTTGATCGGAGTAGATCTTGGCGGTGCGGTTCTCGCTCACGGCGTCAGCGATCCCAGACGCTGTCGACCTTGACGGGGTTGCGGATACCGGAGTCTTCCACCTCGTTGGTCAACGCCGCGGCGATACCCACCGACATCCCCACCAGGACGGCGAACACAATCGCGCCGATCTCTGCGGTGATGGCCGCTCCCGAGCCCTCTTTGAACTTCTTGAGCGCTGATGCCGACCCAATCACCAACGCCGCCAGGGCGAGAACGCCCAGTGTGGCCAGCCCAAGGTCAGTTGCGGACTGAAACAGGCTCCCCGCGGCAACCACCTCTGTGTGTGTGGTCATGGTGTCCCCTCACATTCGTGTGTAGTCAGATCATTTGGCAGGCTGTGCGATTGGGCTCGCTTCTGCCTGTGCGCCGATCTGTGGAACCAAGTCTATGGCCCGTACCATCCATGTCCCGCCGCTATTTTCGAGCGTCAGCGGGTACGACAGGTTCACTGTGGCGAACTGTGATGTCTGGGCGACGACGGTGGCTCGCACGTGCAGTTGTTCCCCGGGCGCGGGCGCATCCGAGACGGGGCGATCGGCACCGGCCGAGGAGATCACCGCGCTTTGGTAACCGCCGATCGGGCGCAGGGGTGCGCCGGCGACCACGTAGCGGTCCAAACCATTGGTGGCCGTCAGATACGTGCGAATGAAACCGGCGACGACGGCGAACACCGGGCTGTCCGGGGCCAGGGCGTGACGGTAGTTCAGGGCGAAGTCCGCCCCGGGGCCCGGGTCGTTGATCTGGGCCGGAAAGTCCAGGGCACGCGGCTGACGGTTCCACAGCGACACCGGGACCTGATAGAACACCCGCGTGGGTTGTGCTGAGGCATAGGCTCGTTCGTTGACCGACACCACCACCGTGTACATCTCACTCTCACCAAAGGTGCCGGTGTGCAGGACTGGCCCGGTCTGCGGTGCGGTGATCACCGCAGCCGGTGTGGACGGCAATGCCAAGCCCTGCTCGGGCAAAGTGATGAACCTTTGCAAACCCCCGCGCTGGGCAGTGGTGGCCGTGCGCCACGCGACCACGAAATCGGAGGCGAAAGCCCCGACGAGGCTCTGCTGGTTGCGTTCACGCTGTGCGATGCCCACGAAGTCAGGGCGGTCAGGAGTCAGGAACACTTTGCAGCCAGCGGCCGCACCGAACACCGCGGCCAGGATCAGCAGCGCCATGCCGGCGCGGCGGGCTTGTGAACGGACGCGCTGTACGCGGGTCTGCCAGGTCCTCGACAGTTGCACGCCAGCTCCTTTCTCAGGGTCGATATCCGAAGAACTTCAACGAGCTCATCGCAAAGGAGTTGTCGACGGGATCGCTTCCGCTGTCGGGCACGGTCAGATCGGGATACGGCCCGCTGTCTTGAGAGGGATCACTCAGCGGAGCGCCGCCCTCCCCCAGGAACGAATCCAGCAGTCCCGGCTGGCCCTCGGGCAACCCTGCCGGATCCGATGCCGGAACAGGAGATGCCGGCGGCCGCGACGTCTGCAGTACCACCACATTGACCCTCGAAGCCAGCACCCGCCGAGGCAGCGCCGCGGTGACAGGCCCGTGCACGTTGCCGGTGTCCAGGGTGAAGATGTCGGAGACCACGTTGCCGTTGAGAAAGATGAACTGCAGCCGGGTCACCACGCGGTGCTGCAGCCAATTGTCCTTACCACCCGGTGTTTTGGCGACCCACCCCGTTGTGGCCTCCACCCCGGAGAGCATGTGGGTCATCCCGAAGTCGACGGTGAGCACCTTGCCTTCCAGCGTCTCGTCACGAGAGCCGCGCGCGCACACCCACGCCGAGTCGCTGGCGGTGTCGGTCAGCGACTGTGCCGAGGTCGATCCCGCTGCACACGGCGCGCTGGCGTTGAAGGCAATGGACTGATCCTGGGGCACCGCGGGGGCCGCCGACGTCGGCACTGGTTGCGGCGCGTTGGCCGGGGCGGCGGCAGCGGGACTGAGCACCTGGTCGACAGACGGCTCGCTGTCGTCGCTGAACATCACCAGCGCGGCGACGATACCGGTGATGGCCACCACCACCGCTGCGCCCAAACCGATCGCGGCCTTCCTGGCGCCGGCATCGGCTTTCGAATCGGCCACGTCGTCGGGCGGTGGCGAGCCGGCGTCCAGGTCCACCACCGCATCCACGGCCATATCGGTGGCCGTGAGATCTGCCGCGTCGACAGCGGCCGCCGCGGCCGCGAGGTCGCCATCGCCGTCAGCGATGAACTCCTCGGCAGCGGCAACCTCGGTGAACTGCTCGTCGGTGACCGCAGCGGAGCGGGTGACTGGTGCGCCGGCGAGATCGGGCCCGCTCATCAGATCTTCGATCCAGCGGTCATCGGTCTCGGGTTGGGCATGATCAGTCACGGCGCTGCTCTCCGATCACTTCGGCGTCGATCACGGTCGGGCGGCTGTAGGCCACCGGCGCTGGCCCCATCCACACCGGCAACAGCACCCAGCCACCGGGGCGCGCGGGAGCCCAGCCCACGGGCCGCTGAGGTGGTGGCACCGACGCCACAGGAGGCAGGGGTCGCGCTGGTGTGCGCACGGCCGGAACCATCGAGTTCGGCGGCGGTAGCGGGCGGGGCCCCTGCCGCCTGCGCATGAGGAGATAGACGAGGCCGGCCACCAGCAGGATCGGCGCAAGCTTGGTGATGACATCAATGACCGCCAGGACGGCGACGATGACCACCACCCAGGCCGCGACGGCAAAGGCTAGAAGTGTCAGAAGTATCTTCATGGGATCAACCTATCCACGTGGTATGACAGAAATCGGAAGCAATAATTCACCCGCCGATATTGCGCATCGTGTGAGGTAGGGTGCGATGTATGACGGCACCCGCCGATGGCATCCCCCGACTCATGCACTTCGTCGACGCGCGTTTGCGCCAACTCTCGATGAGCAAAGCCGAAGCCAACCGGCGCGGCTTCCCGCACCCGAGCACACTTCCCGCCGCGCGAGACCACCAATCCCAAACCACCCCGACCGCGCGCACCCTGCTGCGCATCGACCGGACCCTGGGCTGGCAGCCTGGCTCCGCCGCGGTGATCCTGCTGGGCGGCGACCCGCTCACCATCACCGCGCGGCGCACCCGCAAGACTCTGCAACGCGAACAGTCGGCACAACCCATGGCCGCCGCCGACGTGCTGGACCGCCTGTTCGGCCAACTGCGCGACGATATAGCGGCCGCGCACGCCGCTGTGCGCACCGCCGATGAAGGACTGCAGCAGCTCTACACCGCTCTCGATCGACTGGCCTGTGAGTTCGACATCGACCCCGCTCTGATGGAGCAGTTCACCGACGACAGCCCGACCCCGGCCGACAACGAACCGCGCTGACAACGAGGCCGCGGCGGTCACCATCGCGGTGTCCGCTCGCCGCGTTCGGACAGCGGCCGTACCGGAATCACCGCGGGCCCGGTGATCTCGTAGGGCCCGAGAATCTCGGCGGCGTCCTCCGAGGTCAGCGCCGGAGCCGGCGGCGTCAACGGCCACCACTGATCAGATCCCCGGATCGCCAACCACCCTTCAGCGATGCCGTACACGCCTGCGATCACCGCAGCGGCCGCCACCTGCGCGCACAGCCACGGCACCACCACGATCTGCCCGAACGTCGGCGCCGGGTCGTAAAGGCCGATGATCGGCAGCGCCAGCGCTGCACCCGACCACAACAGCGCAGGCACCGGATAGGCGCGCAGTGTTCCTGGAATCAGGCTCACCAGAACCGATTTGATTGCCACACCGGCCAGCCAGCCCAGCGGAAAGCACAGTGCGACCATCGCGACCACAGCTAGTTCGACCTGAGAGGTCGGAGATTTGGCGGCGCGCAGAATCAGCGGCGGCATGGACGTGTCATCGTGGGGATCGGGAACCGCGGCCACCGTGGCGCGCTGCCGGGCGCGCACCCGCCGTCCGAGCTGCTCGGCGCGGCGTCGCTGAATCAGCGACCACCCCTGGTGCCGGGCAATCCATGCTCGACGCAACTCGTCGAACTTGTCGGAAGATTCGGCCATACTCTGACCCTAAAACGCACCAAAGGGTCGTCCATGCACTATTTTCGGGCCTGCACAGCACCCGGCGGGAGCCCGGAGCGCTGCCTCTATCTCCGGGCAGCGGCCCGCCCACGCGGCGTTCCCGCCGCCGCCGAACGGGCCGCGCGCAGCTCATCGAGATACTCGACGAACTCGGTCCAGTCGATCAACGTCACCATCTGCCCGGGCGTCCCACGGACCACCAACCGAGCGTGCTGATCATTGGGCGGCATAAGCTCTTCGGGTTCCAAGGCATTGCCAAAACTGCGGCTCGACGACGTGGAATCCAAACTGTGGTCATAGGACTGTTGACTGCGCGTTGTCTTGCCGCTCCAAAACGATGCCGACTCCATCAAGTCTTTTTCGTGGGAGCCGTACATCAGCAGAGAGGCCGGAACCACAGCCCGGATCGCCGCGCCCTGCAGCGGGCCATAAATGGCGTCGAGCTGTTCCCCTGCCTGAGCGGCAAAACACAACGACACACCGAGACCGCGCGACTCGGCAATGTACTGCGGCAGAAACGGCAGCGGAGTATTGGTGATCTCGTCGAGGAACATGCCTAGACGCGCAAACTCCTCCCACTGAGCAACTTTCACGCGCTGACGATTGATCAACTGATCCATCAGGGTGATCGCCTGGGCGGCCACAGTGCCGTCAAACGGGGTCAACAAATAGATCGTCGCCGAGGGATCCTCCAAGAAATCGGCGTCAAGAACAGGCAGACCCCGGTCGCGTTCCATGGTCTGCAACCACGCCGTGAGCACCTTGGTCACCGTGATCTTGACCGAATCGCGCTGTTTGGCCTCCATCTGCAGCACGCTGCGCACCCGGGCCTCGAAGTATCGGTTGGCCGTCCAGACAGCTGCGGTCACCCATGATGGATTGCTGCTCATCTGCGGCGAACTCGGCCACACTTCAGGAAGGCTCACATTCTCGGCGGCCTCCAACACCCAATCGATCCCCAATCCAAGGCCATGGGGGCTGGCCGCGTACAGCAGGCACGTCAAGGGCGCGAACGCCAAGTCATCCCATGGCCCGGAATCGCTGCTGCGAAACCCGCTGCCCGACAGTGCTACTGACGATGTGCTCAGCAGTGTGCGGGCGACCGCTTTGGCGTCCTCCAGGCTCGTGATCCACGCCGCCGGATCGAAGCGGTAGGCCTGCAGTTCCGCCGGATAGTAGGGCGCTGCGATGGGGCGCAGATCGAGCAGGGCCGCCGGGCCGAACCGACGCGAGGCCACCATCTGCATCAGATCGTCTTTGGACGAGGACACCACCGCCGGACCGGGCCACAACACCGCGGCCTGAGACAACCACTTGCGCGTCTTACCTGTCCCAGGTGGAGCGAAGGCCCCGATATGGGGTGCGGTTTCCAACGGCACCAACCGTCCTCGGAGTTCATCGAAGACCCACCCAGCGAACGGTGTCACCGGAGCGCGGTAGGGGTTGGCCGACGTCGAGGTCATAGGTCACACAGTAAGACCGCCGGCAGAGCCCGGCGTGCACAATTTCGGCTCAGTAAATCGGTGGCCCGGCGTAACGGCCGGCCCGCACCTCGGGGGCTATCTGAACGGCGAACTGGAGTTGTTCCGTGGTGTACATCCACCCGTTGTCGGTCCAGGTGCGGGGAACCAGCTGCGCCACAACAGGTTGCGGCAGATTGCAGGCTTGGGCGACGGTAGCGACAGTGACCAGCGACTCCGCATCGGGGGTGCGCGTGTGCGCGGCGATCCTGCGCTGCGCCAGGTCCTGAACGCTCACACGGCGGGGGCGTCGGGCATCGGACATGCCTCTAAGGCTACGTCTCTCTGGGCGAGCTGCGGACGCAAACTTGCGACTTTCGCGCGCTGGCTAGTTCGCGCGTCCAAGAACATCAGCTTTGAACACTCGCAATGGGCCCTGGACTCCGGTCAGCGAGCGCAGATAGCCCACACCGGGCCTTTCGGCTGGGATCATGGCGGCATCGTCCTTGCCTAGGACGTCGCGCGATTCCTGCACAGTGGTCGTTCGCAGGAGCAGCACCGTGTCACTCTCGGCCGCCGACAGGGTTCGGCCGTGAGCAGTGTCAGAGCTGCGCTGGAACGAGCCGCGGTCGGCGTTCCACACCACCCAGCTCGCGGTCCACGCCATGATGATCCGCACGCCCAGGTGCTGGCCTTCATCGACCACTCTCTGCACGGTGCGGCCCATGTCGGGACATTCATCCAGCCACTCGTCGATCGGATCGATAAGGACGACGAACTCGCCAGTGACCGGGCCAGTAATGCGCCGGTCCAACTCATGTTCGACCGCGGCGCACCAGTCGCGGCACTCCTGCGGTGCCGCTGCGCGTCGCCTGCCCAAGTAGGCCGCCACATGCCCCGAGGCCAGTCCGGCGCGGCCGATGCCGTTCTGAAAGTCGGCGATGGCCAGCTGGACACGGTGTGGTGGGTAGAGGGCGCACAGGGTGGTGGCTATTGCATGCAAGGCAGTCGTTTTGCCGGCACCGCCATCGCCCACCACGGCCCACACACTGGCGCGATCACCGACCTCGGCGCGCACGACATCGTCCCGGGCGTCATCCACGAGCGCCCCGAGCGGGATCTGCAACGCGGCGCCACCTGGTTCGGCGCCGCTGCGGTCGCGGCTCAAAGGCCTAGCCACGCCTGTTCCTGATTGAACGCCACAATGGCAACGTCCAAGGTTTCGGTCGCGGTGGTGATGCGCACCGTCTGGCGCGACAGCTGCTGGAAGTGGATATCGGGCGGCTGACCGCCTGCGCGCAGCCGCCCCAGGGTGATGACCGTCGCCGACAGCCCGGTCGGCGGCGCGAGCACCGGGCGGTCGTTGACGAGAATCGTGGGCACGAACTCTGCGGGTTTGCGCCGCTCCACGACCGCGATATTCGGTTGGGACAGGCCAATCCAGCGTTGAGGCTCGCTGGAGTAGATCGCGATCTTCTCCCCCACCGCTGCGGCGCGGATCAGAAGTTGACGCAGGAAGTAGTCGCTGGTGTCCATCGCGATACGGGTAGCCCGGCCGGGGTCGGTCAGCGACAGCATCACCAGGTCGTCGCGGTGCACCTCCGGAGTCATGCTGCGCTCATCGCGCGAGGCCGCCCCCACCAGGATGCCGGTCGCGCCGATCGGGATCTCCAGTGCCGCGCCATCATCGAGGCGACGTGACGGGATTTCCAGATGGGCGGGCCGGGCGGCCGGAGCGGCCCCCAGGGCGGCATCGTGCTGATCCCCGGGAAGGGTGTTCAGATACAACGTCGGAGGCTGCTGAGGGGGCTGAGGATCGTTGGTACGCACCAGTGCCGACACCATCACCGGACCGTCACCGTCGGGTGCGTCGGGGAAGCGCTGCTTGAACAGATTCAGCGTCACCGTCACTTCATCGGTGCGCAGCGACCACATTTGATGTAAGGACGCTGTCGTGATGTCTTCCGGGGAGAAGTAGTAGGTGGTGAGAAACCCGGGATGGCCTTTGATGGTGCGCCACCCCAGTTCGCTGGCCGGTTTGGGCCGCGCCCGGGTGCCAAGCGCGGTGGCCCCGCCCCTGGCGGATGTGGTCCCGTTCTGGTCGATCTCCGCGCTGTCGGCATCTGAATCATCGGTGCCCGGCTCCTGCGGTGGCGTGGGCGCCACTTGCAGCCTGGCGGCGAGACGCTCCAGTTCGGTGTCCAGCTCGGCGGCATTGAGCGCTGAGGCACGGATGCCGTGCTCCATCAGCTCCAGCACGATGCGCTCAGTGGCGGCAGCCGCCGCGGCCCCCACTGAGCGGCGGTACTGCAGCCCGGGCAGCGAGTTCTGGATATCGAGGCGCACCACCAGCAGAACCGCTCGCTTGCCGGCGGCGGGCCGGTCAGCGAGCAGCGTGCTGTACAGCGGCGGGTAGCCACTACCGCGGCGCACCCGATGACCCGAAAACGCCAGTTGCATCGACAGTTTCAATCCGCCCGGCTGGTCCAGCTGGCCGGCGAGCAGGTCCAGTGGCAGCACGTTGCGCGTCAGCGACACCGTGGAGCCGCGCAGGAACGTCGGCGCGTACGGCAACCCGGTGATCTCGACCATCGTCAGGGCCTCGAGCGGTTCGGTGCGCACCCCGCACACGATGTTGCCGTGCGGGACGTCGACAGCGGCAGCTGCGGTGGTCGGCGCCGCGCGGCGCTGTCTGCGCCACCGCGCCAGGGCCGCCAGCCACTGCGGGGCGTTGCGGCGATGCACGGTGGGGACCAGCAGCAGCAAAGCCACGGTGATGACGACGACTGTAGGCCACCACCCGAACCGGCCCGGTGGCAGCGCGATGAGCGCGGAGAGCGCGGCAATCTCAAGACCGAGCACCACCGGTGTGCAGACGGTGGCTGAGACCGTGCGGGCCTTCATCGGATCCTCCTTCGGACCGCAGCGACCGCCAGGGCGGCTACGCAGAGCCCCACCACCGCAGCACCGGCAATCAGTGCGCTGTTGCGCGGGCGAAGATCCGGGCCCGGCGGAGGCGGCGGCACATACAGATCAGTGGTGAGCGTCTCGGCCGGCTTCGGATTACCAGGAGGAACGTCGAAGGTCAGCGCGGCCACCGGGTCGACGACGCCGTGGCCGACCTGATTGTCCACCCCTCGCGCCGGGTCGTGTGCTGTCTCGGTGATCCTGCGGATAACCTGGGCCGCGGTGAGATCGGGAAACTTCGCCCGCACCAAGGCCACCACACCGCTGACATAGGCTGCCGAGAAGCTGGTCCCCCAAAAGCCCGCACCCAACCCCGGCTCATCGGGGCGGGCGTTGACCGCAGCGCCGTTGGTGTTGGCCAGGCCCATGATTCGCCACCCGGGCGCGGCCACCGACACCCACGGGCCGTTGATCGAATCGGGCAGCGGCAGCCCTTCGGGGGTCACTGCGCCCACCGTCAGGACGTAGTTCGAGAACCAGGCCGGGGTGACGATGGTGCGCACACCGGCCCAGTCGCGGGGGTCTTCGGGGTCCAGCGCGTTAAAGGCCGGGTTCTGTCCGCAATCTTGGCCCGCTTCGCCCACGTTGCCCGCGGCCGCCACCACGACGATGTCTTTCTCCACGGCGGCATAGCGCACCGCAGCGCCCAAAGGGTCCTGGTTGACCGGCGCGGCAGCGTTGATGCACGAGGCCAGTGACACGTTGATCACCTGCACGCCGGGCATGTCGGCGGCATGGCGGATCGCTTTGGCCAGCGTGACCACATCGCCGGCTTTGCGTTGGCCCTCAGCGTCTCCGGGGGCCGGGCGCGCCGGGGTGAAGGCGGTCGAGGACTGCCGAATGGAAATCAGGCTCACATCAGGGGCCACCCCGACCACACCGTCAGGCCCTTCCGGCGGGGGCCCGGGCACCAACGGCTGGGCTGCCCCGGTGTCGGCGGGACCGAACGCCGGCGGAGGGCCTGCCGGCGGTCCGTCAGGCGGCGGCGGAGCAGGTGGTGGCGGGGCCGGTTCGGTCACCGTCGCAGTCGCGGTGATCGTCGGGGGCGGCGGGAACGCCGGAGGTGCCGGGTTGGCCGGAACCTCGCCCGGAGGCGGTGCCGGGTTCGCACCGGCCGGTCGGGGGGTAGGCCGGTCAGCCGGATTGGCCGGCGCGGCACCGATGATCGAGGCAATGATCGTGCCGTGGCTCTCGCAATCGGTGAGGCCACCGTTGGCCAGGCCCTGCACGTAGTCACCACCCGGGTACAGCCGGGGCAGGCGCGGGTTCGGCGTGACGCCGGTGTCGATGATGGCCACGGTGACCCCGGCGCCGGTGGAGTGCTGCCAGGCCTGCTTGACATTGAGCATGGTGCTGCCCGGATCAGGTTGGGCCACATTGGGATCCCCGACCACCACCGGGGCGACGCACCCCTTACTCTGGCGCATCTCCTGCGGCGGGCCCGGTGTCTCGTCCGGGGGCAGGGCCGCGGGATCGATCACCGGCGGGGTGACCGCCATCGCGGCCGGCGGAGCGACCACGTTCAGCGCGAGCAGACCGGTCGCGGCCAGCGCGGCCGCGCACTTCTTGGTGTACATCAGTGCAACCTGGTGTATTGGAGGAGGCCGATCGCCCATGCGGCGAACGGCAAGATCAGTGCGTAGCCGATGTATTCGAGCCACTCCACAATCTGGCGGATCGGCTCAGAGAAATTGCGGGACGGGATCACCGCGGCGGTCAGCAGGCCCGCCAAGGCCACGCCCAGGACCGCGGCGCCCGAGACCAGGATGGTGGTCGTCGCCGAAGTCGGTGCACTCATGCCGTAATGCAGCGGGATGGCCATCAGCGACAACGCAGAGCCACAGACGATCGACACCGCGTGGCGGCGATGCCGAAGCCCACGCGCCCGCAGAATCAGGCACAGCGCCGAAACCACCACCACGGTGATCGACGGCCACTGCGAGCCCGCGCCGGGGTGCACGGCCCACCAGGAGGCGCCCACCTGCACCGCCGCAATCCCCAGGAGCACCCCGGTCAGCACGGTGTTGGAGCGCCGCGCCACTTCGGCGACCTCCTCGCCGCGCAGCGTCACATCGTGGGCCGCTGACTCCACCGGGCTCAGCGTGTCCTCCGGCTGGCCCGGTGCGCGGCTGAACATGTCCCGACCGGTGATGGATTCAAAGCTCTGCCGGGGCACCTTGGCCATCCACAGGCCGATCGCCGTCGCAGCCCGCGACGCGATCAGCACGGCCATCAGTGTCACGATGGCGATGCGTTGGGCCGGCACCTCGAAAAACATGCGCGTCACCGCGGTCGCGATGATGGCTGTCGCCACCGTCACCACTGCCGCCGCGGCCGCCCAGTACCGACCGGTCACCCTCGCCAGCACCAGCACACCCACCAGCGCCACCACAGAGGCCAAAAAAGCGTGCGGGGCCCCGGGTTGCTGCCCATAAGGCGTCGCCATGCCGGCAAGCACCGCGCAGGCCAGCGCAGCCCACGCCGTGCCATCGACAATGACCCGACTCACACCCGCGCGGAACGTGATCGCTGCGACCACGATCAGCGCCACCGCGGCGGCCAGAAAGATCGCCGCCGCCAGCCAGGAGAAGTCCGGCACCCACCGCACCCGCCACATCAGCAGCGCGGCCCCCGCCAGCGCTGCCGCACCGAGGCCACCGCCGACCACCACGGCGTCATGCGCTGATACCGGAGGGAAATGCGCGTGAGCCCACCGCGCCAACGCTGTCGACACGTTCTCGATGAGTGGGGTGTAGCGGCGGGAAAACTTTTCCGGCACGAAAGCAAGCAAGTCGCCGTCGGAGACACCCTGTCCCGACAACGACACCTCAGCCGAGAGTGCGGTCATTCCCACCGCGCGGGCGAACTCGTAGCTGCCGAGGGGCAATTCGTCCTCGCCCTTAGCGCGCAGCAACCGATTCACCACGGCCAACGTCGAGTCGGTCAGCGCTGAGAGCGGCACTGCCGCGGGCAGCACCAGATCGATCTGGTGAGAATCCCCGACCAGCAGTGAGACTCGGCACGAGGAGGGAACCGCCGGTGCGCCAGGGGTCGCCGGCCCCGAGGCCGATGCCGACGAGACTGTCGTGGTCATCGGCGCCCCCGCGGATTGTCACTGGTGGCCGGGAAATGCTCGGCGATAGCAGCGGCGATCTCAATGAATCGCCGGCGGGTGACCTTGTCGACCTCGTTCTGCACGTCGACCACCCCGCCGGGGCGCAGGCGCCGGTCAAAGGGCACCTCCACCACAAGCTGGCCACGCTGGCTGAATTGCTCATGCAGCACCTCGCGCGTGCGCTTGTCTGCGTGGCCGTCAGAATCGTTGAGCACCACCACCGTTCGGTGCAGCAAATCAGTGTGGCCGGTATTGGCGAGCAGTTCCATCGTCTGGGCTGCCGCCGATGCGCCGTCGACCCACATCGAGGACACCACGATCAGGGCGTCGAGATCACGCAGCACCTCCCGGGTCACCGGTGAGTCCATCGTCGACCCGCAATCGATCAACGACAGGGTGAAGTGGTTGTCCAGCCGGCCGGTGGCCTCGCGGTAGATCGACGGATCGAGCACCCGGCGGCGCGCGGTGGCCGATTCCCCCGCCAGGACGAACAGGCCGGCGGAGTTGTTGCCCACGCGGGAGCGCACGTCGGCGAACGTGCGCAGATGCTGATCGGCGGCCAGCTCCCAGTAGGAACCTTTGGCGTTCGGATCGACGCGCAGGCCCAGCTTGCCGAACGCGGTATCGGCGTCGATGGCCACCACCCGGTCGTCTTGGCGTAGCTCGGCGAAAATCGAGCCCACGCCGGCGGTAATGGTGGTCTTACCGACCCCGCCCTTACCGAGCACGCCGATCTTGTAGCGACCGCGCAGCAGCGAACGGATCCGTAGTTCCAGCTCGGCCAGGCGGCGCTCGTCGGGGGACCGCCCGAAATTCATCAGACCGAATGTGCTCTTGTACAGAAACTTGCGCCATCCCTTGCCGGGCGGGATCTTTCGGGTCGGCACGAGTTCGCTGGGCCGGATCGAATCAACGTAGGCCCAATCCGAGGGATGGGCGGTCGCGGGACTGGGATCGACCCAACGGCGCGGGTCGTTGGCCGGCGCCGCTGGCGCGGGCCGTTCGCCCCAGTTGTCGCGGGGTGCCTGCGGCGGCGCTCCGGAAGTCGGTGCCTGCGGCGGCGGGCCGTAGCGGGGTGCCTGCTCTCCCGCGAATCCCCGCTGTTGGGGCACCGGCGTGGTGCTCTCGTACTGACCTGCCGCAGAACCGTTGTCGTATTGCGGCGGGGGCGCGAAGTCGCGGCGGTCGAAGAAGGTGGTCACTTCGGTATCGGCCGGTCGCTGTGCTGATCGGCGCTGCG
>JBPPMV010000619.1:0-3499 GCA_051306235.1 Mycobacterium sp.
GACAGCAGGCTGTTGGTGCCGGCCCGGCCGACCAGGATCAGGTCATCCCAGTAGAAGTCGCCGCCGAAGGCCAGCACGGACCGGATCAGCAGCTGCACCGCGATCAGCGCGACGGCGGCACGGGGGACCCAGTTCATCGGTGCCGACTGTACGGAGCAGCGGCCGGTGGCGTCAGCCTGCGGTCGGATAGCTCCCGCCGGCCGCTTGGCGGGCCGCCCACGCCGAGGCCACCATGTCGGTCAGTGAATGTCGCATCTGCCAGTCCAGATCGCGCGCCGCCAGGTCGCCGGCCGCCACGATGCGAGCCGGATCTCCCGGCCTGCGCGGGGTGACCGCGGGGTCGAAATCGATGCCGGTGACATCGCGGATGGCCGTCATGATCTCGCGCACCGATGTGCCCGAGCCGCTGCCCAGGTTGTAGACGGCCTCGACGGGTTCGCCGGTCGCCAGCCGACGGGCGGCCGCCACGTGTGCCGCGGCGAGATCCGAGACGTGCACGTAATCCCGGACGCAGGTGCCGTCGGGTGTGGCGTAGTCCCCGCCGTTGATCTGCGGTATCCGGCCGTGGAACAGCATGTCCAACACCTTGGGAAACAGGTTGTGCGGGCTGCGGTCGTAGATATCGGGCGAGCCGGACCCGACGACGTTGAAGTAGCGCAGGCTGGTGTGCCGTAGTTCCCGGGAGCGGGCCACATCGCGCAGCAGCCATTCCCCGATGAGCTTGCTCTCGCCATAAGGCGACTCGGGCGACGTCGGGGTGTGCTCGTCGACCACCTCCACATCGGGAGTTCCGTAGGTGGCTGCGCTGCTGGAGAAGACGATCTGATCCACGCCGGTTCTGGACATCGCCGTGAGCAGCATCGCCATGGCGGTGACGTTCTGCTGATAGGTGTGCAGCGGATGTTTCACCGACTCGCCTGCGTATTTGTAGCCGGCGACGTGCACCACGCCGGTCACCTGGTGATCTCGCAGCGTCGACGCAACCGTGTCGACATCGAGCAGGTTCGCGGTGACGAGTTCGACACCGTCGGGGACGAACTGTGCGAGTCCGGTCGAAAGGTCATCGATGACGACGACGGGGGTGTTCGCTGCGGTCAGCGCTCGGACGACGTGCGATCCGATATACCCTGCGCCTCCGGTTACCAGCCAGGTCAAGTGGTCTCCCTATGTGCGGATCGTCCGAGGTCGTCCATGCTGTCACAGACCTTGCGCAGCTGAGCGGACCTGGTCCCGCGTGACGAACTTGGGAAGAAAGATTGTGAGCGATCACTATCTAACCTAGTCTGGGCGGATGTCCTACGACGTGATCATCCGCAACGGCCTGTGGTTCGACGGCACCGGACGACCGCCACTGACCCGTTCGCTGGGAATCCGCGACGGCGTAGTCGCGGAGGTGTCGGCTGCTGGGCTGGACGAGACCGGGTGCCCCGAGGTCATCGACGCGACCGGCAAATGGGTGATCCCCGGATTCATCGATGTGCACACCCATTACGACGCCGAGGTGCTGCTCGACCCCGGGCTGCGCGAGTCGGTACGCCACGGTGTCACCACCGTGCTGCTGGGCATGTGCTCGCTGTCGACGGTGTACGCCGATACCGAGGATGCCGCCGACCTGTTCAGCCGGGTGGAGGCCGTGCCGCGGCAGTACGTGCTCGGCGCGTTGACCGAACACAAGACGTGGTCCAACCCTGCCGAGTATGTGCGCGCCATCGATGCCCTGCCGCTGGGCCCCAATGTCGCCTCGCTGCTCGGGCATTCCGACCTGCGTGCGTCGGTGCTCGGACTGGACCGCGCCACCACCCGCGATGTGACACCCACCGATGCCGAGCTCGAGACGATGGCCCAGCGTCTCGACGCGGCGCTGGACGCCGGCATGCTGGGCATGTCCGGGATGGACGCCGCCATCGACAAACTCGACGGTGACCGGTTCCGTTCCCGCGCACTGCCGTCCACCTTCGCCACCTGGCGGGAACGTCGCCGGCTGATCAAGGTGCTGCGCAAACGCGGCCGCATCCTGCAGAGCGCCCCCAATGTCGCGAAAGTGGCTGAGGCGCTGAACTTCTTCCTGGAGAGCAGCGCGCTGTTCGGCCGCAGGCGCGGTGTCCGGATGAGCCTGCTGGTCTCCGCGGACGCCAAGTCCGCACCCGGTGCGGTGCACGTCCTGGGGCCGGGTGTGCGGCTGCTGAACCGGGTGCTGAACTCCCAGGTGCGCTTCCAGCATCTCCCGGTGCCGTTCGAATTGTATTCCGACGGAATCGATCTGCCGGTATTCGAGGAGTTCGGTGCCGGGACCGCCGCGCTGCACCTGCGCGATCAGCTGGAGCGCAACGCGCTGCTCGCCGACCCCGAATATCGCCACCGGTTCCGCCGGTCCTTCGACCGCCGCAAACTCGGGCCTGCCCTGTGGCACCGCGATTTCCATGACGCCAAGATCGTCGAATGCCCGGACGGCTCGCTGATCGGCAAGAGCTTCGGGCAGATCGCCGACGAACGCGGAATCCATCCGCTGGACGCGTTTCTCGATGTGCTCGTCGAGAACGGGGAACGCAACGTGCGGTGGACCACCATCGTGGCCAACCACCGCCCGAAGCAGCTGGACAAGCTGGCCAACGAGCCCTCGGTGCACATGGGCTTCTCCGATGCCGGTGCGCACCTGCGCAACATGGCCTTCTACAACTACGCGCTGCGGCTGCTCAAACGGGTGCGAGACGCCGATGAGGCAGGCAAGCCGTTCATCACCCCGCAGCGCGCCGTGCACCGGCTCACCGCCGAGGTGGCCGACTGGTTCGGGCTGGACGCCGGCACTCTGCGGCGCGGGGACCGCGCCGACTTCGTGGTGATCGACCCTGCCGCACTGGATGATTCGGTCAACTCCTATCACGAGGCGACGGTGCCGTTCTACGGCGACCTGAGTCGGATGGTGAACCGCAACGATGACACCGTGATCGCCACCGGTGTCAACGGTCAGGTGGTGTTCGCCCGCGGCGAGTTCCGCGAGGGCTACGGCACCACGATGCGGTCCGGGCACTACCTGCGCGCGGGCACCGCGAGACCCGCCACCGTCTGAGATGGCTCGCACCCAGCAGCAGCGCCGGGAGGAGACCGTCAGGCGACTGCTCGAGGCCAGCATCGCCACCATCGTGGAGATCGGGTACGCGCGGGCATCGGCGGCGGTCATCGCCAAACGCGCAGGCCTGTCGGTCGGCGCGTTGTTCCGGCACTATCCGACGATGGGGGACTTCATGGCCGCCACCGGCCACGAGGTACTGCGCCGTCAACTCGATCTGTTCGGCAAGCGGGTCGCCGAGATCCCGGCCGACCGGCCCGCGCTGGAGGATGTCCTGCGGATCCTGCGCGATGTCACCGGTAACGACACCAACGCGGTGCTCTACGAATTGATGGTCGCTGCGCGCACGGATGCCGCGTTGCGGGCCACTCTGCAGGATGTGCTGACCGAATACGCCACCAAGATCCACGAGGTGGCGGTCGGACTACCGGG
>JBPPMV010000620.1:0-12068 GCA_051306235.1 Mycobacterium sp.
GCACGCTGGCGGTGATCCTCGATCGGCCCGGTGCCCCGCCGCAGGCACCCGACCTCTCGCCGATCGCCGACATCCCGGCCTGGGATTCGGTGCTGGCCTCCCGGCGGCCCGACCGGCCCGGCGCGGAGTACCAGCCGACGGCGCGGCGCAGCAGTGCCGGCCCACCGTCACGAACGGCCAACGACGACTGGCGTTCAGCCGCGTCGGTCATCCGCCACACCTCCGACAACCGCTGCGCCCACGGCACATCGCTGCAGAGTTGGGCGAACATCCCACCCCTCGCCTTCACCGGCGCCAATTGGTGGGCATCACCCACCAAGACCGTCTTCACCCCCGCCCCGGTGGTCGCCGACAGCAACTCGTGGAGGTCGGTGGTGCCGACCATCCCGGCCTCATCCACCACGATCAGCACCGACGGATCCAACGCCAAAGTGCCCTCCCGTAGGGATCGCAGCGCCTTCGCCACCGTGAACCCTGCATCCCCGGCCCCTTCGCGGACCGCGACGTCCACGGCCTGGCCGGTCGGGGCCAGCACCAGCACCCGCCGACCGTCTGTGTTCGCCGCCGAACGCAGCGCTGTGAGAGAGGTGGTCTTGCCCGCCCCGGCCGGTGCGGACAGCGGCTGAATCAGCCACGGGGACGTGCCGATCGCGGTGATCGCCCGGCCCTGATCCGCCGACAATTCTGCGGCCTGAACTGCCGCCGTCACGGTCGTTTCCGGGAGTGCGGCGCGGTCGTTGCGGGTGTCGATCAGGCCGATGACTGCGGCCTCTTCGGAGATGATTTCCGGGGCGGTAAACCGCTCGGAACCTTCCCGCTGCGCTGCCGTGCGTTGCGCGGTGATCCTCATCCCCACCCGGTCGACGATTGCCTCGATCAGGGTCCGCGGGGTGCCCGGCGCGCCCTCGATGTGCACGGGCAGGACCGGGGCGATCGCCTCCACCAAATCAGCGCGGGTGAACGCTGGTTTGTCGATGCCCGCGGCCGCGGCGCGGGCCAGTCTTAGGGGGTTCACCCCCCGTTTCTCGGTCGCGATCCGCGCCGCCCGGGCTGCTTGGTGCGCGGCCTCGTCGATGACGAAACCCCGCCCATCATCAGCCCATTGCTGGCGCAGTTCCGCCCACGCCAAATGCTCCGGTTTGGCCGGTCGGGTGGCTTTCTGCGCGGCCGCCAACTGCCCCTGCGTGAGCCCTTTCGCACTGTCGACGACGGTGAGGTTGTTGGCCGCCCACTCCCGCAACTGCGTGGACCGTGTCGACCATGCCCGAATCATCGTGGGGGTGATCCCGGCGACGTCGGCCATCCCCGTCGACGGATCAACTGGCGCCCATTCGATCCCCACCGACAGGTGCAGTTCCCGACGCAGCGTGGCCTGATAGATCATCCCCGCCGCCCGCGCTTCGTGAATCAGCGACGTCCCATCCAACGACACCAACTTCCCATCGGAACGGGCCTGCCGATTCGGCACCAGGACATGGGTGTGCAGGTGCGGATCCCCCGCCCGCGACGTCTCGTGCTGATACGCCGCCGCCACCACACCGGGCAAGGAAACCAGGTCCTTTTCACCAGTGATCGGATTGTGCACCCGGCTGTACCCCGCATGATCCGCCAGGTACTCCAGGGCTTCGGTGATCGCCACCTGATGCGCCGCACCGACCGCCTTCTGGGTCACGTCATCACCGAACGCGCGCACCAACGACACACTCTTGGGGGCGCAGAACGTCAGATCGAAACCGTGCACCCCCCGCTTGCCGTGGGACCGTCCGCACTCCCCGGATGGTGCGCATCCGTCGTCGAGCCACCGCGCCACCACCTCGGGATCGGCATCCCCGCCGGCACGCTCACCGTCGGTCAAACCCACCATCTCCGCGGCCGCGGCCGCATCCCCGGCGCACACCCACACCGGGGTCCGCGAATCCCGCTCCGAGTAGTACTCCGCCAACCCCCCACCCGCGGTTTGAGCATCCTTCGCAGCCTGCCCCGCCGCGCGGGCGGTGTCGTTGTAGTAGTTCACCGACCACCGCGACAACTTCGCCACCGTCAACACCCACACCACCCCCAACCACGTCCAAGGCCGCCCGCCAAACCGCTAGGGAAAGAGCCAAACGGACGGCACCACCAGCATCGCACAAAACTTGTGCAAATGTGCCAATGGTCTTAGTCGGGTAGAATAGGTGTCGGAGGTCACGGGAGATGAGCGGTGTGAACGAGCAGGACGCGGGGCCGGTGCTGCCAAAGGAATGCGTGGCGTGGTGTCAGGCGCAGGACTACGGGGTCAGCGTGTGCGACGACATGGCCGGAATGGACCTGGACTGGTGGAACACCCGACTAACGCGGCACGCGATCCCCACCCGAATCATCGGGCGCGAGGCCGACGGCGCACCCGCCGATCACGGCCTCTGCTACCTCCGCCGCGCGGACCTCACCGGCGACCTCGACACCGACCCGTCAGCCGTGCCTGGGTCACCCGATCTGGCCGTGCTCTACCGCGCCGCGGCGTGGCTGTCCGGACATCCCGATCGTGACCGGCGCCGGTGCTTCCCCGACGTCCGCACCCCCGCATCGTCGGGCGGTGAGTTGGATGCGGTCACCGCTGCCCTAGCGGCATGCCGACACACCCCCTGGCAGGCGATCCCGGACGCCACCTCTGGGCGGCGGTGGTCGGGCTGGGCACACACCCCCGGCGTCGGCCCTGCCGTGGTCTCGCTATACCTGTGGGTTACCCACCACGTCACGCCCACAGTCACCGGTCCCCTCTTACGAACCTCGACGGCGGTGAGGCCGGTGGTGGGGCCGCAGCTGCTCGATCAGCAGGCAGTCACGTCTCTAGTTCATCTGGGGTGGGTGGGTGAACCGGTCGCGGCCCGGTTCACCTGGGGGCAGTATCTGCGGTACTGCGAGCTGTTGTGTGAATGGGCGACTCAGTGCGAGGTGGCGGTGGAACTGGTCGAGATGTGGTTGGTGAGGCGGTGGCGGGAGCGCACCGCAACGCGACGCTCTCTACACACCCAGTGGCATCGATGACGTCGACGACGAGGCGGTTGGGGTGACCTCAGCGGAGTCGGCGTTGATGTGCATGCTGATCGATCACGGCGGCCCAGGGGCCGACGCACTGGTGCGTTGGTTGGTCACCGGAGAGCACGTCGTCGGTAACGGCAGGTCCACCGTCGATCGTGGGTGGCCGTTGCCCGCCACGCCGAACCCGTGGATGTAGCTGCCGGTGCCGTGTCAGCCTTGGCTGGCAACCGGTCATGGTGCTGAATGTCTGTGCGGCGTGTCCTGGCCATCAGGTGCGTCGTCGTTTCGTGCTATCAACCGCGCGCGTCGTCGCGGTGTCGCTGAAGGCGCGTTGAGCGTGCGGTTGGTGTGCCCACTGCTGGTGCGTTGGGCGCTGTCGGTGAGCACGCGGCGGATCTCTTCTCGGGCCGCGGCGATCCGAGCCCGCGACGCCTCGGTGAGCACCACCGGTCGCGGCGTCTGGTCGATGCTGACGGCGGCGGAGCCGCCGTCCTTTGTCGGGGCCTCGGGGGGCGACCAGGACAGCCGACGTAACCGGCTGTGCAGGAACGCGCCAGGATTGGCGATGTGGTCGGGCCAGGTCAGCCCTCGGGCGCGCATGTCGGCGTTGAGCTTGTCGTTGACTGCGCGTGCTGACCACACGTCGGGGTCAATGCCGGCGGCGGTGAGTGCGTCGCAGATGGCGCCGATGTGGGCGCGGTCCAGGCCGTGCGTGATCGCGAGGAGTCCAGCGGCGAGTCGCTGGATGGCCAGCGGGCGCGTGGTGCTGCGCCACGGCCGGGCTCGTTGCGGTGTGTTGTCGGAGATTCTGTGGGCGGGTGCGCTTGCGCGCCCGCTTGGTGAGTAACTCCCTACGGGAGAAGAAAGACCAACACCGCCTAGCGGCGGTAGGTGGAAATCATGCACAACTGGACGCGTGACTGGACGGGGATCGCGGCGCGGCACCAGGTGGTACACCGAGGGGCGCCGGCCGATGCTGGGGGTGCCTGGTGAGCCGTGGCCTCGCTGCGCCTCGACGGCCCACTGGGACACTCGTAGGACTCGCCAGGCAGCGGTGATCGTGCGTACGTCACAACCCACCCGGGAGGCGATCGTCGCGCGCGTGACGGCGACGTGGCGGCCGGTGGCGTGGTCGGCGTGCTCGGCCATCACCGCGGCGATCGACAACAGGGTGGCCGAGGTGATCGACACCCGTTCCTCGGCGCACAGCTGGCCCAAGGCCGGTGAAAGTGCCCACTGGCGCAGACCGTCGAGCCAGCCGGCGCGACTTGTCCACATCGGCGCGCGAGGTGCACACGCCCCGGCGCGCTGCACCCACTCGCGGCGTCGTTCGTTCGCCAGAGCGCGCACGCCACGCGGGCTGGGAGCGGCAGGAGCTACAGACGCACCGAGCGACGTCGGCCACGTACTGCTCGCCCGACGTGATCGGGCGGTCGAGAGGTCACGATTAACACATGAGTTGCGCGGCGTACCTGGTACGTCGAGCAGGCGTGCGCTACCGTGAGAGCTGTCCATCAGACAGTCCCTTCGGGGACATGGGTGCGGAGAACCCTGAACCGAGTTCGCAGCTCGGTTTGAATCTCCAGACGTGGCCCCGCCCTAGGCGGGGCCTTCGTCAATTCAGCGGGGTTTCCGCACGCCAGCTATTCAGATGTCACATCTGCCAAGAGGCTCGCCGCCAAGACGAGAAGTTGAGCCTCTGACGTATGTCGTCACATCGCCAACGGCAGGGCCTCCTTGTTGAGTTCGCGAACCAGCTCTGGATGGCCGGCTTGGATGGCCAACAGGTCAGCCACGTATTGCGAGACAGACATGCCTCGGGCGGCGGCTTGCTGCTTGATCTTTTCGGAAACGAGACGCTCCGGGCGGGTTAGCAGTTCCACGCGGTCGCCTTTACGGGGTCGAGGCATGTTTCGAAGACTGCCAGCAAGATCGCGGTATCTGATACAGGACACGCCCCTTTTGGTGATGTTTTTGTGGCGGGTGGTGTCAACTGATGCGGAGCGGTGTCAATGGATGCGCAGCGGTGTCAATGGATGCGCATTGTTGTCAACTGATGCCTATGCCCGTAGCATTCTTGGTGCCTGTTGCGTTGAGCTTCAGGAAGTGAGCCCGAGACCCGGCCGGACGACCGTGGCGCTCGGGCTTTGCGCTTTCTCGGGCCTGGTCAGACGTCTCGCGTGGCTGTGACCGCTGGGCCGATCAGAGTGCGCCAGGACCCACCTTTGGCCCAGCACCAGGCGACGGCATCGGGGACAGCCAGCAGGGCCTCGGCGTGGGATTGTTTGTGCTCGTAGCGCAGGGTGTCGCGGCAGTCGGCGGCACGGGTGTATTCGATGAGTTTCTGGTTGTCGAACTTCACCATGGTTTCGTCCTCGTCGAGGATGATGTGCGCCTCGCCCAGGCTGGCGTGGTCGTCAACGAGGGCCTGTAGACATGCTGACCGGCGTTGGCGCTCGTTGCGGTGTTGAGGACCGACGCGGTAGACGGTGGCTTGCACGCCGGCATCGACGAAGGCCTGAGCGATGGTGCGTTTGCGGCCGTCTTTCTCGTCCTTCATGTGCAGGTAGCGCTGCCCAGGCAGGAGCAGACCGCGCACCATCTGGCGCAGTCCGGTGAGATCTGTCGAGACGTGGACGCTGGCCACAAGCAGGTAGTCGCGCTGCTTGGTCTCGTCGACGTAGATGTGCATGGGCAGGAACGGTAGTTACCTACCGTGCAGCCCTTGGGGGTGAACAGCTACTACCAGCACGTTTACGGGAAACTGCTCCGGCTGATCGCCTGATCACGGCATGCGGTCGTTGTGGTCTGGCCTGGGGATGCCCGCGCCGTCCAGGTAGGTGTTGATGGCATCGTCCACGGTGTCGGTGATGACGTATCCGCGCGCTTTGATCCATTCCAGTCGCGCCAACGTTCCCGAGTGCAGCTGTGTCGCGAACGGGTTCTTCGCCTTGCGTTGCCGGGGCTTCAACCGCACTGCGGCCGGCTCGACCGACTCATGATCCTGGCCCGGTGCCGGTGCCGGTGCCGCCTCAGGTGCGGACGGAGTTTCATCGTCCGGTCGCGGCTCGGCCTCTGCTGCCGGTGCCGGTGCCGGTGCCGCGGGAGTCTCCTCGGCCTGGACCCGGGCGGCCTGCGCCCGGCGCTCTGCACGAGACAGGGGCTTGGTGGACCCCACCTCCAAGCCACTGGGTTTCGATGCTGCGTTCATGCTGCTTGCCGCCTCGCCACGATCCGTTCGGCGATCTCTCGGTATGCCACTGCCGCCGTGCAAGTGGGGGCGTGTACGTGGACGGGGACGCGTTTTCCTTTGGCCTCGACCACCCGCACGGTATGCGGGATTTCACCCAGGTACGCCCCGCCTGCGGACCACTCCCCCCAATCGGTGCGCAACTGCCGGCGAACGTCCTTGCTGGCCTTCGGGTTGCCGTCAAAGTCGGCTAGCAGCACGTAGCGGATTTCCACGTCAGGATTGAGCGTCTCTTGAACATCGAGAACGGCGTTGCCCAGCTCAACCAGGCCGTCGATTTCGTCGGGGCCGGCCTTGAGGACCGCCAACACGTAATCGGCGGCCGCCAGTGCCGCCGTCGTCAACTCCCCCAATGCCGGCGGGCAGTCCATCAGCACGAAGTCATAGCCCTCTAGGTCGTCGAGCTGGCGGGCTAGCCGCAGCTGACCGCCCGAACCGAGCCCCGTGCGCTCCAGCTCCTTGAGCGCGAGATGGCCGGGCGCGACGTCGATGCCGAACTGGCTCGACCTGATGACCTGCGGCAGCGGAACCCGCATCGCCCTGTCTGGGTGCAGCACCTCGTACATCGAGGCATCGTCGGCGCCGAGGTCGACGCCGAGCCCCTTGGTGCTGTGGGCCTGCTGATCCATGTCGATCAGGAGGACGCGGAACCCCATCGCAGCGAGGCTGGCAGCCAGGTTGATGGTGGTGGTGGTCTTGCCCACGCCTCCCTTTTGCAGCGCTACCGCCACGATTTCGCACTGCCCATCTGCGGAAACATTCATGGATGCGATCTTACTAACTAACATGTAAACATGTCTACATGTAGCCTTACATGTAAGTACGCATGTATGCATTTACGCCGGCCAGGGTCCACTCAAGGCGGCGTCGACTTAGTCCGGCGTGGGCCGGGGCTGCCCGATAGTTGGTGTGATGACTGCCTCGTAGTCGGGCTGGAGGTGTGGTTGGAGATCGCTGGCGCGCAGGTCGACGGGCAGTCCGGCTTCTTCGCCTAGGCGGAGCACCTCGGCAGCGTCCGGGTGCCCAGCTTTCGATACTTCGAGGACGTAGAGCGCCCACAGGCTTGAAACGGCCATACCGCGAATCAGCTCGGGCAAATCCAATTCGGCCCCGAACGGATTTATAGGACCTACGACGACATCCGGGGGAGGCGTGATGTCGAAGTGCGCACGGACGAGTCCATACGTCGGATGGACTGCCTGCGATAGATCGCGGTAGATCCCATAGAGCAAGCGGGTGGAAGAGAACCTCTCGCAGAGTTTGAAGACCGTCCAGTCCGAGACTGGTTTCTCGCCGATAAACTCACCCAACTCTTCGGCCAGGGCGGCGGACTCAGCCAGGTCGGGTGTATCAGCGGCGGCTCGCACGACCGCGTCAACAAACTCACTCGACCGTCGGTGATCCTGTAGTGACATCTGTTGTGCGAGCAGGTCTTCCCCGCCTTTGGTCCAAAGGACCCACTGCGCGGTCAGCGCGTGCTCGAACGCGATCCGAACAGATGACATGGCCACCCAGGGTGATGACGAATGCAGAGTAACCGCGGCCTCGACGTGGTTCAGCGCGTGAGCGGCCAGCGGAAAACAGACTCGAAACTTCCGGCTCAGCTCGGGGTTTAGCTCCGGTGTCGACGTCTGCTCCTGCCAAGATGTGCGCCACCGCTCAAGTGCCACGTTGACCACCGCCATCCAGGCAGCCTCCGTCTCCTCCACTCGATCGGCGTACCGGGATTCGAGCTTTGTCACCTTGCGCATTAGCTCGATGCGGGGGTCGTCACCACCTGGTGCTGGGGTACGCGGGATCTCGTTCACGTGGCGCGACCCCGGCTCAAATACCGGTACGCGGTCGCACGTCCTATGCCGAATGCAGCGGCGAGCTCGTCGACCGGTTCGCCGGTGGCCGCCAGCCGGCATAGCTGTTCCTGGCGGGCGGCGCTGAGCTTCGGCGGCTTGGTGGCTGGCAGGCTGCGCGATCGGCGGGCTTCACGTGATGCGGCGCGTCGTTCGCGGCCGAGTTCGAGTTCCAGTTCAGCCAGGGTCGCCATGATGGCGGCGACAGCGCGGCCGGTGGGGGTTGCGGTGTCGATGCCCTCGCGGAGGGCGCGCAGCACGATTTCTCGCTTGTCGAGGTCGGCGATGGTACGGGTGACTTCGGCGGCTGAGCGCCCGAGGCGGTCAATGGCGGCTACCACAACGGTGTCTCCGCTTCGTGCGTAGTCGAGCAGCGCGGCGAGACCGGGACGGGCGGTGCCGACCGCTCCAGAGAGTTCGTCGGTGAAAACCCGCTCGGGGTCCACGCCGGCCGCTGCGAGGGCGGTTCGTTGGGCGGTGAGTTCCTGGCCGGTGGTGCTGATCCGGGCGTAGCCGAGAGTGGCTGTCATTCGTCGACTGTCTCACCTGGCGGTGACAGGGCAGATGCGAGACACGCGGTGTGAGACGAGATATGAGACAGCGCCACCTGGGGCGATGCGACGGGGGAGTGGTCCCGCACGCCTGTCTCATTTCTCTACATTCGAGACAAGCACCCGATACCGGAGCGAATGATCTGCCTGTTGCGCGGCTCGCCCCAGTTATTCGCCGTCTGGCCAGGTGAAGGACACCGCATGGGGGAAGGAGTTTGGGCTGCCGTAGCCGATGACGATGTCGTCGTGGCGGTGCAGCGGGTAGCGGGCGGGGTCGGTGATCGGTTGGCCGTTGGCGTAGACGTGGACGGCCTTGTCCTGGGTGTTGTGGTAGCCGCCGAGTTGGTCGCCGGTGAAGGAGACACCCCATAGGTCGAGGAACGCGCCGAGGGTGAAGGCGTTCGACGGTTGGGACGCTTCGATGTGGACGACCCCGGTGGTGTCGTGGGTATGCATCGGCGATTCGAGCCCGGCGGCCGCGGAGATGCCGATGTCGGCGGGAACGGTCACGGGTTGCCCATCGACGTAGACCGCCATGTGGGCATGGATGTGGTAGCTCTCGTCCCCGTTGGGCGGCAGGCGCAGCGCGGCAAGCCGCGCGGGCAGGTGCGCGTATTCGGGCTGCCACGGCGCGGCGCCGGTTTGTATCCCGGGTGGCGCCGCGGAATCGACGGTGGTGGAGCCGGAACCGTCGGCCGGTGTGGCGTTGGTGTGTCGGTGGGCCAGCGTCACTCCCACCATGACGGCGAGGAAGACGACGACCACCGCGACCCCTAGGAGGTTGACCCAGTTGCGCTGCGCGCCTCTGCGGACAGCCCGCACGGTGCGGAAGGTTCGGGTGCGTTGACGGTCGGCGTTGGTCACGCCCGAAAGGCTATGACTTGGACCCGGCTCCAAGTTCAACCCCGACATCCCGCCGACGTCCGCCACGGGGGCGTAGCAGGCGGGCGGAGTTCGCGAGGATGCCGAGGTCGGGCACGGATTGGGCGGCGGCGGCCAGCATCATTGGCAGCAGCCCGGTCGCCGCCAGGGACAGGCCCACGAGGTTGTAGCCAGCGGTGAAGCCGATGTTGAGTCTGATTGCCCGCGCGGTGCGCCGGGCGATGCGCACCGCGGCCGGAACCAGCATCCAGTCTTCGCGCATCAGCGCGATGTGGGCGGCCTCGATGGCGATGTCGCTGCCCGCAGCACCCATCGCGATGCCGACGTCGGCCTGCGCCAGCGCGGGGGCGTCGTTGACGCCGTCGCCGACCATCACCACCCGATGCCCGCGGCCCTGATACTCCTGCACGATGGCGATCTTGTCTTCGGGTAGTAGCCCGGCCCGGTAGCCGATCCCGAGCGGACCGGCGACCGCCGCGGCGGTGGCCTCGTGATCGCCGGTGAGCATTTCGATCTGTTCGAAGCCCAGCCCGTGCATCTCGGCCAACGCGGCGGGGATGTCCGGTCGCGGGGTGTCGGCGGCGGCCAGCACGCCGACGAGGGTGTCATCGACGGTGACGGCGAGCAGGGTTTTGCCGGCATCGACGAGGTCACGCACCCGCGGGTCGTGGGCGGCCGCACCGAGCAGTCGCGGCCCCCCGACCGCGATGGTGGCGCCGTCAACGGTCGCCTGCACGCCGTGGCCGGGGATCGCCCGGAAGTCGCTGGGTTCGGCCAGCGGAACATCGCGCCCGGTGGCGGCGGTGCGGACCGCTTCGGCCAGTGGGTGTTCGGAGTAGCGTTCGGCACTCGCCGCCAGCCGCAGCACCTCGAGTTCGGAGCGCCCGGCCAGGGGGAGGATGTCGGTGATCTGCGGGCGGCCCAGGGTCAGGGTGCCGGTCTTGTCGATCAGCAGCACATCGGCCTTGGCCAGCGCTTCGAGGTAGCGGCCGCCCTTGATGAGCAGCCCCTGCCCGGCGGCGGCGCCGATCGAGGCCAGCACCGCGACTGGGGTGGCCATCGCGAATGAGCAGGAGCAAGCCACCACCAGCACCGCGGCCGTGGCCAGCACGTCGTTGGTCAGCAGGAAGGTCAACGCGGCCACCGTGATCACCACGGGCAGGTAGTAGGCGGAGAACCGGTCGGCGATGCGTTGCACCGGGGCCCGGTGGATCTCGGCCTGCTCCACCATGGCGACGACCCGCCCGAAGGTGCTCTGCGCACCCACCCCGGTCACGTGCACGCGCAGCGCTCCGAGGCGGGCGAACGACGCGGCGAACACCCGGCTGCCCGGCCCGGCTTCGACCGGCATCGATTCCCCGGTGATGGCCGCCTGGTCCACTGTGGCGGCCCCCGCGGTCACGGTGCCGTCCACCGGGATCTGTTCACCTGGGCGCACGATCACCGTGTCCCCGACCTGCACCGCCTCGACCGGTACTTGGACTTCGACCCCGTCGCGGTACACCCGCGCGGTGGTCGGCGCCAGCGCGGCCAGCGCCCGCACTGCCCGCCGCGCCCTGTCCTCGGTGAACCGTTCGGCGTAGTTGGCCACGTGCATGAACACCACCACCACCGCCGCCACCGGCCACTGACCCACCGCCAACGCCGCGGCCACCCCCACCGTCATCAACGTGTGCGAGGTGACCTTGCCCCGCAGTGCGGCCCGGGCGACGTTGAGGAAGATCGGGAAACCCCCGACCAGAACCAACGCCAGGCCTACCAGGAACGGCACCCGATCGGTGAGCTGCTCGAAGATCCCCAGCCATTCACCGACCACCACCACCAGCAGCACCAGGCCCACGATCAGCCCGAACAACGTCAACACCGGCCGGGCGAAGCCGAACCGGCCCGACCCGGCGGCCAGCGACGACGCAGTCGAGCAGCTATCGCCACACCCGCCGCACTCCAGTTCCATTGCGGCTCCAGCCGTTTCGGTACCTGGCAGCGGCGCAATCGGTCGACTCGTCACGGGTCACTCCCTCCAAGGGTCAACGCTCGCCGAGGACTCGTGCGGCGTCTATCGACTACTCTAGAACTTGGAGTGCACTCCAGAGTCAACCCCAAATCCGCGGAAGAATCAGTGCCATGGCCGAGACCACCACCAGGCCCGCTCAGGGCTGGACGATCGCCGCGCTGGCCACCCAGGCCAGCGTGAAACCCGACACCATCCGCTATTACGAACGCATCGGCCTCCTACCCAACCCGCGCCGGACCAGCGGGGCGCACCGCCGCTACGACACCGCCACCCTCGACCGGCTGCGGTTCATCCAAGGAGCTCAACGCCTCGGGCTGCGCCTCGACCAGATCGGCGACCTGCTCGCCATCCGCGACACCGGCGTCTGCCCCTGCGAACCCGCTGCCACCCTCCTACACCGCCGGCTCACCGACCTCGACGCCGAGATCGCCCGACTCACCACGCTGCGCGCCGAACTGCTCACCATGGCCCAAGCCCTCCCCGCCGACAACTGCCCCGACCCAGCC
>JBPPMV010000621.1:0-3595 GCA_051306235.1 Mycobacterium sp.
TTGCGGATCGCCACCCGCATCACCGTCATACCGCCGAGCGACAGACCGACCAGGTGGGCCTTGTCGATGCCGAGCCGGTCGAGCAGTGCGATGAGATCATCGGCCAGATCGTCGATCGAGTAGGGGCCGTCTGGCACCGGCGATGCGCCGTGCCCGCGGGTGTCATAGCGCACCACCCGGAAGCGCTGTTCCAGCTCGGCGAGCTGCGCGTCCCACATGCGGTGCGTTGAGCCCAGCGAGTTGGACAGCACCACGACCGGTCCATCGGCACGACCCGAGACGACGGCGTGCACATCGACGGCGCTCATCGAACCGCCTCGAAAACCGCTGCCAGTCCCTGTCCCCCACCGATGCACATGGTCTCCAGCACGGTGCGCGCGCCGCGCCTGCGGGCCTCGTAGGCGGCGGTGGTCAGGATGCGGGCGCCGGTCGCGCCGACCGGGTGCCCCAGCGAGATGCCGGATCCGTTGGGATTCAACCGATCATCGAGTGGGTCGACCTTCCACTCGGCCAGCACCGCAAGTACCTGGGCGGCGAACGCCTCGTTGAGTTCGATCAGGTCGATATCGTCGAGGGTGAGGCCGGACCGCTGCAGGGCGGCGGCGGTCGCGGCCACCGGGCCGATGCCCATGGTTTCCGGGCTGCAGCCCGTCACCGCCCAGGCCCGCAGCGCCAGCAGCGGGGTCAGGCCCAGCCGGTCGGCGTCGGCGGCTGTGGTGACGACACACATTGCCGCGCCGTCGTTCTGGCCGGAGGCGTTGCCCGCGGTGACCGTCGAGTCGGCGTCGATCTTGGCACGCACTGCCCGCAGACCCGCCAGCTTCTCAAGGGTGATATCGGCGCGCGGGTGTTCGTCACGGTCGACGATGACGTCGGGACGGCCGCGCGTTCCGGGCACCGTCACCGGCACCAGTTCGTCGGCGAAGCGGCCCTCGTCGTGGGCGGCGATCGCGCGCCGATGGGACCGCACGGACAGCTCGTCCTGTTCCGCGCGGGCGATACCGTACTGCCTGCGCAGGTTCTCCGCGGTCTCGATCATGCCGCCCGCGATGGGATGCCCGGCGCCACCGGCGGTTTCGCGGGCGCGATCGAGGCGGTCCAGCAGGGCGATGCCACCCTGGCGCACGCCGGTACGCAGCCCCAGCGCGTAATGCTCCACAGTCGACATCGACTCCGCACCGCCGGCGACGACCACCCGCGCCGCACCTGTGGCGACCTGCCCGGCGGCGTAGAGCACCGCCTGCAGACCGGACCCGCACCGGCGGTCGATCTGCAGGCCGGGCACGCCGGTGCCGAGGCCGGCATCCAGGGCGGCGATCCGGCCGATGGCCGGCGCTTCGCCGCTCGGATAACCGTGGCCGAGCACGACATCGTCGACATCGCCCTCACCGAGGCCGGTCCGGTCGACGAGTGCGCGCAACGTGGTGGTGGCCAGGTCGGACGCGGTCAACGCCGACAGGGCTCCGCCCATGCGTCCGACCGGGGTGCGCAGCGGATTGCAGATCACGATGTCGGTCATCCCTCGACCGTAGGGCGCATCAGAGATATTCTGAAATACCTAAATACACCCGACTAATATTCATGAGGTCCTAATAGTGGAGCTGCGTCACCTGCGGTATTTCCGCGCCGTCGCCGAAGAACTGCACTTCGGCCGGGCTGCGGAGAAACTTCATATCGCGCAGCCCCCGCTCTCCCAACAGATTCGCCAGTTGGAGCGCGAACTCGGACTCAGCCTGTTCACCAGGAGCACCCGGCGGGTGGATCTCACCGCGGCGGGCGTGGCGTACCTGAAGCGCACCATCGCCATCCTCGACGCCGTCGATGACGCCGGGCAGCAGGCGCGACGGGTGGCCCACGGCCTGGAGGGCCAGCTGACCATCGGCTGCGTGGGTTCGGCGACGTACTCCCTGTTACCGCGGCTCGTGCGGGCGATGCGCGATGCGCTCCCGCATGTGGAGTTGAGCATCCGGGGCGAGATGCTCGCCCCGGATCAGGTAACGGCCCTGCTGTCCGGCGATATCGACATCGCGCTGCTGCGGCCTCCGGTCGACCACGTCGACATCAGATCCGAGACGCTGCGGCGCGACCGGCTGATCGTCGCGCTGCCCGCCGAGCACCCGTTGACCGGACGCGACACGCTCACCGTCGGCGACCTGCAGGACGAGGACTTCATCGCCCATGCGGGGCAAGGACGTTCGGTGATGAACGGACTGCTCGCCGCGGTCTGCGCCGATGCCGGGTTCGCGCCGCGGATCCGGCACGAGGTATCCGAGACCTCCACCCTGGTCACGCTGGTCGCAGCCGGCCTGGGGGTGGCGGTGGTACCGGCGCCGACGGCCGACCTCGATATCGCCGGGGTGACCTACCGGCCGCTGGATCCGGCATCGCTGGGTGTCGACCTGGCGGCGGCTCATCTGGCCGATGCCGCCTCGCCGGCCATCGAGCGCGCGTTGACGGTATTACGCGATATCACCGGGTGAACTCAACTGGCGTGGCGATATCTGTTGCCGCCGGCCCGCTTTGCGTTGTACATCGCCTCGTCGGCGGCAATCACCAGACCGTCGATCCTCGCGTGCAGCAAGGCATCGTCACCGTCGAGCGTACGAATTTCGACCGATGCCGTCCCGACGCTCGCCGTGATGGGCACCGGAAGGTCGGCGATCGCTTTACAGATCCGGCGGGACAGCAGCGAGGGGTCGGCGGTGCTGCATGCGGCGGCGACCACGAATTCCTCACCACCGGTCCGCGCGATCACGGCCGTGGTATCGAAGACGGCGTGCCCGAGTGCGCGGCCGACGGCCACCAGTGCGTCATCGCCGGCCTGATGCCCATGGGTGTCGTTGATGCTCTTGAAATCGTCCAGGTCGACCATCGCCACCACCAGGTGCGGGCGCGAGGTCGCCGTCAGCATTTTGGCGATGTGCTGCTGCAACGACCGGCGATTGAGCAGGCCCGTGAGCGGGTCCCGGTCGGCCTGTTCGAGATCGACGCCGAGCGCCCGGATCAGGACGTGGATCGCGACCGGCATGACGATATTGACCTGCGCCACCAGGAACAGGTCCACTCCGGCCAGCACCATATGACCCGAGTCGGCAACGCGCGTCGCGACGATCACCGCGACCGTCGCGGCCACGGCGAAGTTATAGAGGACCAGTGCGGTGGAATGGAAGAACGCGATATACGCGGCCGTGGTGGCGAAGGCGATGCAGCCGGTGAGTCCGCCCTGCGGGTTGGGATAGGACAGGCAGGCCAGCGCCACCGACGCGTTCGAGACGAAGGCGAAGGCCAACGACTGTCCTCGCGTCGGCCATCGGAACACCCACAGCAGCGCGCAGGCGACACCGCCGAAGAATGCCGTCCACATCATGGCCAGGGGCAGGCCGGACTGAGGTCCGTCGACGCTGTGGAGCAATGCCAACAGGCAGACCGCCAGCGACGCGGCCACCAGTGCCATGGTCGCCCGCACCACCACGGTCATGCGCCGGGCGACCAGATAGTCGGTGATCCACGCGTAGTGATTCGCGCGTATCGACCGCCCGTCGGGTATCGCCGCCGTCATCGTCGCCTTGTCCGTGGAGTTGATCAGCAAATCAGC
>JBPPMV010000622.1:0-2814 GCA_051306235.1 Mycobacterium sp.
GCACGCTGGCGGTGATCCTCGATCGGCCCGGTGCCCCGCCGCAGGCACCCGACCTCTCGCCGATCGCCGACATCCCGGCCTGGGATTCGGTGCTGGCCTCCCGGCGGCCCGACCGGCCCGGCGCGGAGTACGTGCTGCGGCACGGTGCGACGGATCCGGTGGTGTTGTCGGCGTCCGGCGGCGGGCAGGAGCGAAGCGACCGGGGAGTCAACACGGCCACTTCCGGGCAGACCCTGCTGGCGCTGGCCCGTTTCGGCGGTCAGCCCGCGGTGGTGCTCGGCCAGCGCCGGCTCGGCATGCTTGGCCCGGAAGCCCTGCGGGAGGCACGTCGCGGGATGGCCCTGGCTGCCGGTCTGCGGCTGCCGCTGGTGTCGTTCATCGACACCGCGGGGCCGGCGCTGTCGGTCGAGGCCGAGCAGGACGGCCTGGCCGGTGAGATCGCCCGCTGCCTGGCCGAATTGGTGACCCTGGAGGTCCCGACGGTGTCGGTGCTGCTCGGTCAGGGCAGCGGCGGCCCGGCGTTGGCGATGGTGCCCGCCGACCGGGTGCTGGCCGCCCAGCACGGCTGGCTGGCGCCACTACCCCCGGAAGGGGCCAGCGCCATCGTGTTCCGCGATACCGACCATGCCCCGGAACTGTCCGCGGCCCAAGGTATCCGGTCGGTGGATCTGCTGCGCAACGGGATCGTCGACGCCATCGTGCCCGAGAAGCCCGATGCCGCCGACGAGCCGATGGAGTTCACCGCGCGGCTGTCCGCGGCCATCGCCGACGAGCTGTACCGACTGCGCGCCATGTCCGATATCGAGCGGGTCGGCACCCGGCTGCACCGCTACCGGCGCATCGGGTTGTAGTCCGAGATGGGCAGCTGCACCGTGAAAGTGGTTTGCCCCGAATCGGATTGAGCCCGGATGGTCCCGCCGTGCGCCTCGACGATGGACGCCACGATGGACAGGCCCAGGCCGAAGCTGCCCGCCTCCCGCGACCGTGACTTGTCGGCGCGCACGAAGCGCTCGAACAGGTGCGGTATCAGTGCGGCGTCGATACCGGGTCCGTCATCGGTGACCGTCAGGTCCACAGCGGACGGGCCGACGACGACCGCGGTCCGCACGGTGGTCCCGGCCGGGGTGTGCACTCCGGCGTTGGACAGCAGATTCGCGATCGTCTGCTGGAGCCGGGCCTGGTCGCCGTGCACCCACACGGCGTCCTCGGGCAGGTCGATCAGCCAGGTGTGCTCGGGTGCGGATACCGCCGCATCGTTGACGGCATCGGCCACCAGCGGGCCCAGTTCGACATCGGTCTTGTCGAGATCCTGTCCCTCGTCCAGCCGAGCCAGCAGCAGCAGGTCGGCGACCAGCGTGGCCATCCGGCTCGCCTCACCCTCGATGCGGGCCAGGGCGTACTCGGTCATCGCCGGCAGCGATGCGCTGTCCTGCCGGGTCAACTCGGCGTAGCCGTGGATGGCGGCCAGCGGGGTGCGCAGTTCGTGGCTGGCGTCGGTGATGAACTGCCGCATCCGCCAGTCCGATGCGGCGACATCGGACAGCGCGCCTTCGACGTGATCGAGCAGCGTGTTCAGGGTGACGCCGACCTGGCCGACCTCGGTGCGCGGATCGGTGTCCCCGGCGGGCACCCGGGGCGCGATGGTGTGGTTGTCGCGGTCCAGCGGAAGCGCGGCCACTTCTGCTGCGGTGGCCGACACCCGGTGCAGCGGGCGCAGCGCGAACCGGACGACAGCCAGTGTGCTCAACGCGGTGACCACCAGTGCCAGCACCGTCAAACCGGAGACGACGGCCGTCTCGCGCACCATCGCCTCCCAGGCCGGGGTCCGCGATACCCCGGTCACCAGGATCTCGTCACCGTCCCCGGGCCGCCCGACCATGCGGTACCAGCCCAGCCCGGGAACCTCCACGCTGCGGACCGCCGGATCGGTCCACGACATCGCGGCGATCTGGGCGACGGCTTCGGGCGGCGCCTGCTGCGCCGAATCGCCCAGGAAGTGCGCGGAATCGACCACCCGGCCGTCCTGGATCAGAGCGACGACGTTGCCCGATCCCTGGCCGATGAGGTGGGTCAGGGGTTTCATCGCCTTCGGTGGGGGCAGCTCACCGTTGGGCCCCGGTGTGCTGCGGTACTTGATCATCGAGCTGATACCGCCCTGCGCCGCCCCGGCCAGTTGCGTGTCGATGATGCCCAGCACCGATGATCGCAGCGTCACCACCGACGCGGCGCCGATGGTCGCCATGGCGAGCATCACCACCACGGAGACCCCGACGACGAGCTGCCGCAGCAGCGTCCAGCTGCGCCAGATGCGGGTCACGGCGCGGCGCGCAGGAGGTAGCCGACGCCGCGCACGGTGTGGATCATCGGTTCGCGATCGGTATCGAGCTTCTTGCGCAGATAGGAGACGTACAGATCGACGATGCTGGTCCGGCCACCGAAGTCGTAATCCCACACCCGCTGCAGAATCTCGTTGCGGCTCAACGCCCGTCGCGGATTGCGCATCATGAACCGGAGCAGGTCGAACTCGGTGGAGGTGAGGGCGATCGGCTCCCCGGCCCGGGTCACCTCGTGGCTGGCACCGTCGAGCACCAGGTCACCGACGGTCAGCGACTCGTCGCCCTCCGGTGTCAGATAGGCGGTGCGGCGCAGCAGTCCGCGCAACCGCGCGACGAGTTCCTCCAGCGAGAACGGTTTGGTCATGTAATCGTCACCGCCGGCGGTCAATCCGTTGACCCGGTCGGCCACCGAATCGCGGGCGGTGAGGAACAGCGTCGGGGTGTAGGTGTCGGACTCGCGGATCCGGGCGAGCACGCC
>JBPPMV010000623.1:0-2174 GCA_051306235.1 Mycobacterium sp.
TCGTGCAGTTCGGCAAGTTCGGTCGTGGTGGACAAGGGTGACCTCCTTGGGCTGAAGGGTGTCAGGAATCACATTACGCACTCGATGTTAGCCACAACATGGACTTGAGAGTGAGACAGATCACGTCTACGCCAGAGAAAGGCCTAATTCAATGTCCGACGAAATTCTCCAGCAGAAAGCCTCCGCGCTCCTGGCCCTGCACGTCCCCGGGGAGCCGGCGATCCTGCCGACCGTGTGGGACGCATGGTCGGCGAAAACTGCGGTGGATGCCGGTTTCACGGCGCTCACCGTGGGCAGTCACCCGGTGGCCGACTCGGTGGGAAAGCCCGACGGTGAGGGGATGAGCTTCGACGATCTGGTGACCCGGGTCGCGCAGATCACCGCCGCTGTCGACGCGCCGATCTCGGTGGATATCGAGTCCGGGTATGGCGAGTCGGCGGCCCGGCTGATCGACGGTCTGCTGGCGGCCGGCGCCGTCGGGCTCAACATCGAGGACACCGTGCACTCCGAGGGAGGCCGGATCCGCACCGATGAGGAGCATGCCGCTCTGGTCGGCGAGCTCCGCAAGGCCGCCGAGGCGGCGGGTGTGCACGTGGTCATCAATGCGCGCACCGATCTGTTCCTGCGCCAGATCGGCGACGAGTCCGACCGCTTCGAGCGTGCCTTGACGCGGCTCAAGCTCGCCGCCGACGCCGGCGCCGACAGCCTCTACCCGGTCGGCCGCCACGATGACGACACCTACCGGCGTCTGGCCGACGAACTGCCGCTGCCGATCAACGCGATCGCGCTGCCCGGCGAGGACGACCCGGCCCGCTTCGGGCCGCTCGGTGTCGGCCGGATCAGCTTCGGGCCGTTCCTGCAGCGCGCGCTGACCGAACGGACCGAGGAACTGCTGGCGCGCTGGAAATAGGACTCACAGCCGCCCCCGCGGCCATGTGAGAACACCGTGACGGCCGATTCACACGAGGCGACATTGCGGCAATATCGACTGCCTACCGTCGCGGTATGCAATCAGCCAAACATGTGGTGGTCATCGGACACGGCATGGTCGGGCACCGTTTCGTCGAGGCGCTGCGCGCCCGGGACACCGACGGCACCTGGCGGGTGACGGTGCTCTCCGAGGAGACCGACGCCGCCTACGACCGCGTCGGCCTGACCGGATACACCGAGCACTGGGACCGCGCCCGGCTGGCGCTGCCCGGTAATGACTATGCAGGCGACAACGGTGTCGTCCTGCATCTCGGCTTGGCGGCCCGGGAGATCGACCGGGCCGCCAAGACCGTCACGCTCGCCGACGGTCGGCCACTGGAGTACGACGCCCTGGTGTTGGCCACCGGCTCGTACGCCTTCGTGCCACCGATCCCCGGCCACGACCTGCCGCACTGCCACGTCTACCGCACCCTCGATGACCTGGACGCCATCCGGGCCGCGGCGCTGACCGCGAGTGATTCGAAAACCCCTGTCGGCGTGGTGATCGGCGGTGGTCTGCTCGGCTTGGAGGCCGCCAACGCGCTTCGTGCGTTCGGGTTGTCGACCCAGGTTCTGGAGATGTCGCCGCATCTGATGGCCGCCCAGCTCGACGGGGCCGGCGGCGCCCTGCTGAACCGGATGATCCGGGGTCTCGGTATCGAGGTGCACACCGGTGTCAGCACCGACAGCATTGCGCCGATCCAGAAGAACAAGCCGCTGCGTAAATCTCAGGACGACGACTCGGTCCGGGTGACACTCAACGACGGCAGCAGTATCGACGCCGGCCTGGTGGTCTTCGCCGCAGGTGTGCGCCCACGTGACGAACTGGCTCGCGAGGCCGGTCTCGATATCGCGCAGCGTGGCGGTGTGCTGACCGATCTGTCCTGTGTGACAAGTGATCCCAGCATCTACGCGATCGGTGAGGTGGCCGCCATCGACGGTCGCTGCTACGGACTGGTCGGCCCCGGCTACACCAGCGCCGAGGTCGTCGCCGACCGACTGCTCGGCGGTGCGGCAGAGTTCCCCGAGGCCGATATGTCCACCAAGCTCAAGCTGCTCGGTGTCGACGTCGCCAGCTTCGGCGATGCGCAGGGCCGCACCCCCAACTGCCTGGACGTCGTCGTCAACGATCCGGTCAAACAGACCTACGCCAAGCTGGTGCTCTCCGATGATGCCAAGACGCTGCTCGGCGGCATCCTGGTCGG
>JBPPMV010000624.1:0-3699 GCA_051306235.1 Mycobacterium sp.
CCTGCTGTCCCAGGCCGTCGGGGAACTTCCCCCGCTCCAACTCGCCGAGGTGGATCTGCTGCGCACCGAGCGACTGGCGGCGCCGCGGCGGGTCTAGCCCGCGACCAAGGCCCGCAACCGGTTACGTACCCGGTCCAGTTCGGCACGCGCAGTGGTGATCCGCCGGCTCACCGACGCCGGATCGGCGAACATCTGCGCGAGATAGTTCGCGATGGCGTCCGGGTCCTGCGCGGGCAGGTCGAAACCGCCGGGTTTGAGCATGCGGACGGCCTTCTCCGTCGTCCAGTTCGACATGGCGAGCGGTATGGCCCCCTCGGTCGCCGCGATGATCAGCGCGTGCAGGCGGTCGCTGACCACGATCGCAGATTCCCGATACATGCCGCGCATCAAGGCTTCCCACTCGCCGTGGGTCTCGTCGCGCAACAGGATCGCCGGCGTGCCGGGATGCAGTATCTGGGCCAGCTTTTCCATGGTGTCACCGTCACGGCGCACCTGGCTGTACACCTGGATCCGTAGGCCGTACCGGTCGGCGATCTCCCGGATGAGTCCAATGTTGGCCTCGTTGAGCACATCCCGGTCCGAGCGCATGGTGATGGCCAGCACCTTGCGCTCCGACGGCGGCAGGCCGAGCCCGTCGATCGCCGGATCGGGCCCCTCCCCGAACGCCCAGTCGGGCGCTACATCGCCGACCTGAAATGAGTTGCGGGTATTGGCATCCCGCCAGGCAACCACCGGCATGTTGCGCCGGGCGATGCGTTCCAGCGGTGGTACGTCGACCTCTTCGCGAACGATGCGAGTGCCGTCCTGAAGACTCTTGCCGACCGTCGACATCCGCACCCCGGCACCGACCTGCACCATGGCACCTCCGCGACTCTTGGCCCCGAGCGCCCCGATGAGCGTCCACCAGCCCCAGTAGCGGCGGAAGCGTTCGGGCAGCAGGATCTCACCGGTCGGCATGACCAGGATCGTGCGGGCCGCCGCCGAGCTGCGCAACGCCCTCAACAGCCACCCGGCCGCCGTGTCGTACTGCTTCTCGGTGCCGTCGAGCCCGACCGCGGTCACATAGTCGTCCGAGTTGGGATCGACATCCTTGCGGCCGACGTGGACGTGCAGTTGCGCGCCGTCGATGTTCTGAAAGGTGCGAAGTTGGCCGCGCCGCAGGATCGAGTCACCGATATTGTCGCTCTGGCCCCACGTGGAAAGGAAGACGCGAGTCACCGTCACCGCCCTTTGAAGTCGTTGCGCCGGGTTCCCCCCCAGCTGCCACGCCGTGCGGGCAGAGTACAAATTGACGACTATGTCATCTAGACCATAGCGCGGCGACCGGCCAAAGCGCGCCCCAAGGTCAGTTCGTCGGCAAACTCCAGGTCACCGCCCATCGGCAGGCCCGATGCGATCCGGCTGACGGTCAGGCCCGGGATATCGCGCAGCATCCGCAACAGGTAGGTCGCCGTCGCCTCGCCCTCGGTGTTGGGGTCGGTGGCGATGATGACCTCGGCGATGTCGACACCGTCGACCCGCTCCCCGATCCGGTTGAGCAGCTCACGGATGCGCAGCTGGTCGGGGCCCACCCCGGACAACGGATCCAGCGCGCCACCCAGGACGTGGTACCGACCCCGGAACTCGCGAGTGCGCTCCACGGCCTGAATGTCCTTGGGTTCCTCGACAACGCACACCAGCGACGCGTCGCGACGTGCGTCGTTACAGATACGGCAGCGCTCGTCATCGGAGACGTTGCCGCAGACCGCACAGAAGGTGACACCATCGCGGATCCGGCCGAGCACCGCGGTCAGCCGATCGATATCCGGAGGCTCCACCGACAACAGGTGGAAAGCGATCCGCTGGGCGCTCTTGGGCCCGATACCCGGCAGCTTGCCGAGCTCGTCGATCAGGTCCTGGACCGGACCCTCAAACATTGACGTTCAAGTCAGCTACCGGGAATCCCGAAACCACCCAGGCCACCGGCCAGCGGCCCGAGCCGGGTCTGGGCCAGGATGGTCACCTGCTTGGCGGCGTCGGCGAGTGCGCCGACGACGAGGTCCTGCAGCGTCTCGGGGTCGGACGGGTCGATCACCTTGGGGTCGATGGCCACCGCGATGACCTCACCGCTGCCCTTCATCGTGACCTGCACCAGACCGCCACCACCCTGGCCGTGCACCTCAGAGTTGGCCAGCGCCTCCTGCGCCTCCATCAGCTGCTGCTGTACCTGCTGCGCCTGCGCCAGCAGGGCGGACATATCGGGCTGACCATCACCGGGTTGCATGACTGTTCCCTCTTGATTGCGACCTGGTCTCGACTTCATTGCACTCACGAGTCCGAGACGATTTGCTCTTCAACAGTAGCCGTCACCCCGGCTACCGTGGCGGCGTGCACGTCCCCTCCATCTTGCGTGTCGGCGCCGGCACGGCGGCGACCGTGCTTGTCGCCGCCGGTCTGTCCGCCCTGGGCGCACCGTCGGCCACCGCCGCCCCGAACGCCATCGCCGGCAAGATCGTGTTCCTGGATCCCGGCCACAACGGCGCCAATGACGCGTCCATCAGCCGGCAGGTCCCCACCGGCCGGGGCGGTACCAAGGACTGTCAGGCCAGCGGCACCACCACGAACTCGGGGTACGCCGAACACACTTTCAACTGGGATGTCACGCTGCGTGTCCGCGCGATCCTGGACGCCAACGGTGTCCGTACCGCGCTGTCCCGCGGCAACGACGACGCCCTGGGGCCGTGCGTCGACGAGCGCGCCGCCATGGCCAACGCCCTCCGGCCCAATGCCATCGTCAGCATCCACGCCGACGGCGGCCCGGCCACCGGCCGCGGATTCCACGTCCTGTACTCCGACCCGCCGCTGAACACCGTGCAGGCCGGACCGTCGGTGCAGTTCGCCCAGATCATGCGCGATCAGCTCAAGGGGTCGGGTGTCGTGCCCGCCACTTACATCGGCTCGAACGGGCTGAACCCGCGCTCGGACATCGCGGGACTCAACCATGCGCAGTTCCCGTCGGTGCTGGTCGAGCTGGGCAATATGAAGAACCCGGCCGACTCGGCGTTGATGGAGTCCGAGGCCGGACGGCAGAAGCTGGCCGAGGCCGTGGCCCGTGGGGTCGCGACCTGGCTGGCCAACGGCGGCTAGCTTTCGAGTTCCTTCTTCAGGTTGCCCAGCACCTCGTCCTGGATCTTGCGCAGGCCCAGCGGTGCGAACGTCTTCTCGAAGAAGCCCTTGATACCGCCTGCGCCGTTCCAGGCCGTCTTGACGGTGACCGTCGACCCCGCCGGACCGGCGGGCGCCACGGTCCAATTCGTCACCAGGGTGGAATTGGCGTCCTTCTCGATGACCGTCTTACCGGCGACGTCGACGGTGGCCTTCACATCGCGGGAGCGCGATTCGGTGGCCTGCAGCTTCCAGGCGACCACGGTGCCGGCGCCCTGACCACCTTCGAGCACAGAGTAATTGCTGTAGTGCGACGAGAGAATCTTGGGCCGCACCGTCTGGTAGTCGGCGACCGCGGCGAGCACAGCTTCCGGCGCCGCGTCGATCAAGACTGTGCTGGAAGCGCTGACCTGTCCCATGAGTGCAAAGCTCCTGTCATCACGTATCGGTGCGGTCGCGAGGTCGCGACCGAGGACCAGCGTATAGGTGATCGGTTGTGGCAACTGACCCACAAGCTGTGCACGACGCGTGCGTTCAGCGACAGGTGGTTTCGAG
>JBPPMV010000625.1:0-2082 GCA_051306235.1 Mycobacterium sp.
GCGACTGGTGATAGCAGTCAGGAAACCGTCGCGCACCGGGTCGGTTTCGGCGGCTCGGACACGATGCGGCGGACCTTCCAACGCAATCTCGGCGTTTCTCCCGGGACGTACCGAAGCAGATTCCGCACCACCGGTATCGACCAGCACACCGCGTAAGTCTGTGCGGCGCCCGCACTTGTTCAATTCCCGCGTTCATGCTGTGATGGACATCACGCCCCCAGCAAACGCACTTTGATCTTGTAGAGCGCGCCACGACCGACTGGAGAACTTCACGATGACAGGCGTACGCGCGGCGCTCTACATCGGCAGGGTTGGCGGTTTGGCTGCGGCGCTGGGCATTGGCGCGGCGGTCCTCTGCGGGACCGCGGCGGCCGCGCCGTCCGAGGGTTCCGGCGACGGTCGGGCGACTTCTTCGGCGTCCGGCGATCCGTCGTCATCAGCAAATACGTCATCCGCAAATACGGTATCGGCACCGTCGCCGAACCAGTCATCGCAGAACGCAGCATCCGGTGAACCGACGGAGCACACGACGCGACCGGTCGCCAGTTCCCGGGCCGCCCTGCGGACGTCGAGCGCGCACGGGACGCGGGCGATGTCGATGCCGAAGAAGCCCACCGCCAAGTCGGCGAGCCTCAGCGAGGTCGACGCGACCGACAGCTCTGCCGATGCCATCGCCGCCGAGCCGACACCGACCATCACCGCTGCCGTCGTGTCGGAGGTCGCGGACACGCTGACAACTGCGAGCACGGCGCGGACCGCCAAGGACGCACCAGCGGCGCCGGTGGAGCCCGCGCTGTCGTGGACGACGCTGGCCGCGGCGAGCAGGAACACCCTCGCCCCCAGCAGAGCCGCGTCGCCGCTCATCGACCCGGTCACGCAGGCGCCCGTCATCTTCACACCGAAAACGCCCTTGCTGGAGCCGTTACAGAACGTTCCGGTGATCGGGCCGCTGTTCGTCACGCCGATCATTGCGGCGATCAACCGGATACCGGTGATCAGCGACCTGCTGCACCCGATCTTCGGCTATCCCCTGAAGCTGGGGCAACCCGCCGGAACCCCCCGTCCGCGGGACGTCATGGTGACGTCCTTCGACGGGACCCGGATCTACGCCCACTTCATGCCCGCGGTCGGTCTGAAACCCGGCGAGAGGGCGGCCACGATCCTGCAGGGCCCCGGTCTGCTGCTGCCGGGTGCCACCAACCTCGACGTCACCCCGCTGGACGGCATCATCGCCGACACCTCGGGACTGGTGTACGCCGGCACGCTGCGGGCCGCCGGTTACAACGTCGTCACGTGGGATCCCCGCGGGGAACACAGCTCCGGGGGCAGGCTCGAACAAGGCTCCCCCGACTTCGAGGCCAAGGACATCTCCGCGATCATCAGCTGGGTGGCCACCCAGCCGGAGGCCAGGCTGGATCCCGGCGTGCTCGACCCCCGCATCGGTATGACCGGGGCCTCCTACGGTGGCGGTATCCAACTGGTGGCCGCGGCCACCGACCCGCGTATCGACGCCATCGTGCCGGCCATCGCCTGGAATTCCTTCAGCACCTCCTACTACAAGAACCAGTCCTACAAGAGCAGCTGGGCCGCCATCCTGACCACCGGCACCACCCTCTTCACCCGCGCGAATCCGGCGATCCTGTCCGCCACGATCTACGGCGTCCTGACCGGAATGCAGACACCGGCTCACCAGGATCGGCTGGCCCAACTCGGCCCCGGTGGCGCGGTCGACCTCATCGGCAGGATCACCGCCCCGACCCTGCTGATCCAGGGCACCGTCGACACCCTGTTCTCGTTGCAGGAGGCCGACACCACCGCCGCGGCGCTCATCGCCAAAGGTGTTCCGACGAAGGTGATCTGGTTCTGCGGTGGACACGGCTTGTGCGCCAACAATCTTCTCGACCCCACCGACGGCGCCGTGATCCAGCAGGCCACCCTCGCGTGGCTGGACCGCTACGTCAACGGCAACGCCTCGGCGCTGACCGGGCCGCAGTTCGAGTTCGTCGATCAGCGCGGGCAGTACTTCTCATCGGACACCTATCAGATCGTCAACGGCGACCCCATCACGGCGGGCGGCTCCGG
>JBPPMV010000626.1:0-5608 GCA_051306235.1 Mycobacterium sp.
GGGTGCTACAGCTTGCCTGCGGCGTACGAGGCGGCCTCGTTGACCATCCCGTTCATCGGGTACATGGCGTGCGCAAACGATGGCATGGCGCCGGGCGTGCCATCGCAGATGGTGTCACCGGGCGCGCACAACTCCAGGGTCTTGGGTGCGTACAGCGGTCCGATGGTCCCCACCGGGGCGCCGAACTGGTTCAGGAACGCATCCGAAGGATTCCCGAGCAACACCACCGCGGCGACGTTATCGGCCACCTCGGCAGGAAGCGGCTCGGGGATGGAGGACAGGTATTCGGCGGGGATGCCCTCGGGGGTGCCGGGTGCCGTGACATATCCGGCGACCACGGCGCCCTGGGAAAACCCGCCGAGCACCGTGCGGGTGTCCGGGCAGTTCGTCGCCATCGTCTCGATGCGGTTGCCCGCGTCCCGAACACCATCGATCACGTTCTGTGCGAAGGCGATTCGGTCGTTGAAGTTGTCACTCGCGGGGTAGTTCACCGGGTACACGGCCACGGATTTGCCAGGAGTCTGGGCGCGCAGCGAATCGACGAAGGCCTGACCGGTGCCGCCGACGCCGGGGGCTTCGGCCGTCCCACGCGCGAAGATGATCTCGACATCAGGACACGGTTCCGCGGCGGGAACGGGTTCTGCGAATGCCAGTGGTGAGCCGGTACCGATCATCATTCCCGAGGCGATCAGGGCGCCGGCCCCGAGGAACTGTGCGGATCGACGAAGGTTCATCAGCGAACTCCTTTGAGGTGCGGCGCGCGTTTCTGCTGGCAGCTGGCGGCCTGTTCGTCTGTACCCGCGATGTTTGCTGCTGAAACCGCAGCAGGTCCGGATCGGCGATCGGCGATGAGTTTCGCGAGCGCACCGAGTCGATAGGACAGACGGTGCGAGACTCGACACCGGAAGGGAGTGTGCGGCATGGTCATTGTGGCAGGACGCATCCACGTCGATCCGCAGCGGCGGGATTCCTACCTCGCGGACTGCGTCCAGGTGGTGGACGCCGCCCGATGCGCACCGGGCTGTCTGGATTTCAGCATCGCCGCCGATCTCATCGATACCGGGCGCGTCAACATCTTCGAGCGATGGGATTCCCAGTCGGCCGTCGAGGCCTTCCGCGGTAGCGGTCCGACCGACGAGCAGGGCGAGGCCATCGTGTCCGCTTCGGTGGCTGAGTATGACGTCGGCGATGTACGCGCCCTGACATGACTTGTGGGAGCGCCGAAATAGAATTCCGCGTCACTCCGACAGTGCGGGAGCGACGCGGAATTCTATTTCGGCACGGGTGGTTCAGGTCGCGGAAACCGGTGTCGGCGCGGCCGAGAGGGCGTTGGCGGTGAAGTCGGCCGCCTGCTCTGCCATACCGTTGGACTTGTAGGAACTGTGCGCGCTGCGGTCCAGGCCGCCGGGGAAGCAGACCGGATCTCCTTGGGCGCACAGCTGATCGGTCTTCGGGGCGTACAGCGAACCCACGGTCACCGGCGGTGCGTCATGGTCGACGATGTTGCGGAACCAGTTGTCGGGGGTGCCGAACAGCACGACGGCGGCCACGTGCGGTGCGACCGAAGCCGGCATCGGCCCGATACCCTCGGGCAAGGTCAGTCCGGCAGGCACGGTGTCGAACGTGGTGTAACCCGCCACCGCCGCGCCCTGCGAATACCCGCCAAGGACGATCTTGGTGTCGGGACAGGTGGCGGCGATGTTCTCGATCCTGCTGCTGGCGTCGGCGATACCGGCGGTGGCGGCCTCGAAGTCCAACGATGCCGGGTAGTTCACCCCGTACACGTCGACGGTCTGGGCGCCGAGTCGGCTGGTGAGCGCGTCGACGAAGGCCTGCCCGGTGGCGCCCACACCCGGTGCCTCGAATGTGCCGCGGGCGAACACCACCTCGACATCCGGGCATGGCGCGGCGGGCGCGGCGAACGCCTTCGCGGTGGCGAAGGGTCCCATGGTCGCGGCCAGGAACAGCACGATGGCAGCGAGATATTCGACGCGGTGCGAGCGGGAGGTTTTAGACGTCAGGGTGGCCATTTCGATCCTTCTGCGGGAGGCGATCTTGAATGTTGTGATCAGCATCCCGTGATCGACGTGATTGCACATTGACGCAGACGCCACTGGCGCCTACCTGCTAGCACTACCGTCCGCTCAGCCGGTTTCTCCGAGGAACGTCACCGTTTCGGCCAGCGGTGCGCGCAACGTGCGGATGTAGCCGACGTCGGGGTCCTCGTAGCCGATCGACATACCGCAGAAGAGCATGAGTTCGCTTGGGGGACTGAGCGCATCCTCGACCGACTTGCGGACCTGAGACCACGCCATCTGCGGGCAGCTGTGCAGGCCCTCCGCGCGGAGCAGCAGCATCACGGTCTGTAGGTACATCCCCAGATCGGCCCACTGTGGCCGGCCCATATCCCGGTCGATGAAGCAGAACAGGGCTGCGGGCGCTCCGAAACACTCCCAATTGCCGATCGCTGCGCGCTGCCGGGCTTCCCAGTCCTCGCGAGCGATGCCCAGTGCGCTGTAGCGCTCCTTGCCGAACCGGGAGCGGCGTTCGCGGTAGGGCGATTTCAGGTCTGCCGGGTACAGCGGGAATTCTCGCTCGTCCCAAGGGTCACCGGCGGGCGACGCGTTCGACGGCGACCTTCTTGAGTTGCGCCAGCGGTGTACCGGTGACGACGTAAATGTGCCAGGGCTGCAGATTCGATCCTGACGGCGCCCAGGCGGCTGCGGAGAGCACCTGCTGCAGAAGCTCTCGGGGTACGGGTTCGTCGGTGAATCCACGTACCGCGCGACGACTTCGGACTGCCTCGTACACGTTCACGATCTCTGCCTTTCGCTGTGCCGGTGTGTATCCAGCCTGGCAGCGGCGGTGCAGCAGCGAGCCCTTGACGTCACGTGGTCGGTGCGTGGTCCTAGACCCGGGCCGCGGTGAAGGCGGCGGCGTCGTTGACCATCCCGTTGGCGGTGTAGAGGTTGTGTGCGACCAAATCGAGGCCGCCCGAGCAGACCGGGTCATTGATGGCGCACAGGTCGAGGGTCTTGGTGGCGAACGCCGATCCGATGGGGACGTAGGGCTGGCCGATCAGGAAGAGGAACCGGTCGTTGGGCTTGCCGAACAGGACCACCGCATCGACGCGGTCGGCGACATCGGGTGCCAGCGGTGTGGTGGTGCCGTAGGCGAAGGAGCTCGGCGGAATGGCCGGGGCGTCGGCGGTGACGAGTTGCGCGACGGCCGCGCCCTGGGAGAACCCGCCGAGGACGACACGGGTGTCGGGGCAGTCCGCCGCGAGTTGGCGGATACGTGTGCCCGCATCGTTGACTCCGACGACAGCTGTCGGCCAGTTCTGCGTCGCCGGGTAGTTCACCGGATAGAGGCCGACGCTCTTGTCGCCGACCTGGCCGCGCAGTGCGTCGGCGAAGGCGTTGCCGACGGTGCCTGCGCCCGGACGCTCGGTGGTGCCCCTGGCGAAGACGACCTCGATATCGGAGCAGGGCTCGGCGGCTGCCCGGGGCGCCCAGCCCAACAGCATGCCTGAGCCGGTCAGGACAACGGCTGCCAGCAGTGCGGAAACCGATCGGAACTCGACTCGCATGGTGTGGTGCCCTCCTCTGGGGTGCGGACGCGACCTGGCGTAGGCGCTCTTCATCCGCCGATGGTAGTGATGCTGTGAGACAGCCCACCCGGAACATGAATAGACTCACGTTGTCGCTCCGGGCGGGCCCGTGCCGTCCGCGTTCGCCACCGAGTTACGAATTGACCGTTAGCTGTAAAGTGTTCGTGTAGTGCGTGCCGAGCCGTCTCTGGCGGTACGAGGCAAGTTCTTGTTCTGTCCCATGTCTGGAAAGGCAACTCGTTGAACGCGGTTCTGGCGCGCACCGCCATTTTTCAGGATGTCAATCCCGACGCCATGGAGGCTCTCGAAGCCGAGCTGGAATGGATCACGTTCCCCCGCAACCACACGGTGTTCGCTGAGGGTGAGCCCGGCGACCGGCTGTACGTGCTCGTCGAAGGCAAGGTGAAGATCGGCCGCCGTTCCGGTGACGGTCGGGAGAGCCTGATCGCGGTGATGGGGCCGGGCGAGACGTTCGGTGAGCTCGCGCTGTTCGACCCGGGACCTCGCACCGCGACGGTGACGACACTGACCGAGGTCCGGGTGGGGGCGGTGTTGCGGCAGGCGCTCAGCGGTTGGATCTCAGAGCGCCCGGAGATCTCCGAGCAGCTGCTGCGGGTGCTGGCACGTCGCCTGCGCCGCACCAACGACGACTTGTGCGACATGATCTTCACCGACGTGCCGGGCCGGGTGGCCAAGCAACTGCTCGACCTGGCCAAGAGGTTCGGCCGACCCGAGGGCGATGTGCTCCGGGTGGATCACGAGCTGACCCAACTGGAACTGGCGCAGCTGGTCGGTTCGTCCCGCGAGACGATCAACAAGGCGCTCTCGGAATTCGCCAACCGGGGATGGATTCGCCAGCAGGGCAAGACAATTTACGTGCTCGAGCCTGCGAAGCTGGCCCGCCGGGCCAGATAGGCACCGGCCCGGCGTCCCTGCTGTCGATCCGGCGGTACGGCTCAGTTGGAAGCTTCGAGGATCTTGATCGCGAAGATGAGCGTGTCACCCTTCTGGATGCCCGCGGCAGGCTGACCTTCGGCGTAACCGTCGGCGGAGGTCATCGCGACGGCGACGGTGGATCCGACCTTCTGTCCGGCGATGGCTTTCTGGAAACCGGGGATGACGCCGTCGAGCGGGAAGTCCACGGGTGCGCCCGTCTGGTAGCTGCTGTCGAAGACGGACCCGTCGCGTCCGTTGACTCCCATATAGCAGACCGACACCGTCGCGGTATCCGCGACGACCGGGCCGTCTCCCGGCTGGAGGGTCTGCACCTGGGTCTCGGTGACGCTGAACGGTCCGGTCACGTTCACCACCGGGGAGGCCGTGTCGGTGGAGCCGGTGACCTCGACGCTGCCGGTGGCTCCGGGCAGGGTCCACTCGGGCTCGCCGGGGGTCGTCGGGGCGGCTGAGGGACAGGGGCTGGCGACGGGTGCGGTATCGCTGGCCGGTAGGTCGAATGCGTCATTCGTGGTGGTCGAGCTGGTGGACGCGGCGCTCTGGGTGTCCGACCCGCAGGCCGAGACGGTCATGGCGACCGCGGCGGCACCGGCCAGCAGCGCGAGGGAGGAGGGGACGCGAGAACAATTCACCGGCGCCACGCTACCTTCGCCGTACATGACAATGTGACGGTGGACGCATAGTTGGTATCGCCGCAGCGCAGCGACAGGTGGTCGACGGTGATGTCGGGACCAATCTGAATGGGTCACCGGGCCAGGGTTGGCCTGCCGGAAGATTTGACTGCACGGACCGCAATGGCCGGGCTTTGCCGGCCCGACCGGGAGCGGCTTTGCCAGGACCGCCGGCCACTCGGCAATCTGGTCGGCTACCGCCGATGTGCTGGCCGAAGCCGGTGGGCTAGCCGGCGGGATCGCTCGGACCACAGTGCGCAAGCCTGTTCGCTGACCCTGCGGCGCCGCGGCTAATTTCGGCGGGTTCGGCACGCGCAGTGGCAAATTCGTTTGCGCACACGCCGCGCTGTTGCCACCATGGAGGACGAAGGGG
>JBPPMV010000627.1:0-4427 GCA_051306235.1 Mycobacterium sp.
ATCGATCGGATCGCCGATGAGGGGCTGCTGTTCACCGACTCCTACGGTGAGCAGAGCTGCACGGCGGGCCGGTCCTCGTTCATCACCGGCCAGAGCGTGTACCGGACCGGCATGAGCAAGGTCGGCATGCCGGGTGTCGACATCGGGCTGCAGAAGGAAGACCCGACCATCGCCGAACTGCTCAAGCCTTTGGGTTACGCCACCGGTCAATTCGGCAAGAACCACCTCGGCGAACTCAACAAGTACCTCCCGACGGCGCACGGATTCGACGAGTTCTACGGCAACCTGTATCACCTCAATGCCGGGGAGGAATCAGGGGGATCTTTTCTGTGCGCCGACAGCTACTGCATGCGGTACCGGCCCGCCGCGCGACGACCACAGATGATCGATACCGGGATGAGTCACATCGGGTTTCGCTGCGTCAAGAACCTGAACTAGGCCGCGACATCGGCGGGCGCATCCGCCTGCCGCTCCTCGGCGATCCACCGACAGAAGATCGTCCGATCAGCGGACATCCGTAGTCGTACGAACGTCATCGACGAAGGCGGGGGCCAGGAACCGCTGCAGCATGCGGTGTTCGACCTCGGCACCGGCAGCCGGCCAGAACAACATGGACAGCACCACCCGGACAATCCAGTCCGCGGCCTCGGGATCATCGTCGAGGCCGGCCAGTTCGGCGGCGAAAGCGGTAGTCGTCTCGGAGGTTGTCAACGACCGGGTGCCTGCAGCGTCGATGAGCAAGCGCGCCACCGGATCACCGCGCACTTCGCTGACCGCCACCGATACCGCCGCCAGCACCCGGTCCGCGCCGGTACGTCCGCTGACCGCGGTGCGCACGGTCTCCACGATGCGTGCCGCAGACCGCGCCAGCACCGCATCGCGGATCTGGTTCTTGCCGCCGGCGTGCCGGTACACCGTGGCCCGGGAGCAGTGCACCCGTGCAGCCAGCGCATCGATATCGACGCTGTCGATCCCGTCGCGGGCCATCAACTCGCCGGCCGCCGCGTAGATGCGTTCGACCGCCTCCAGGCGGCGGTCACCCCCGACCAGCCAATCTTCACGCCGCGGCGACATGCCCCGAGAATATCTCAGGTTGAGACAGTTATCGAGATTCATCTCATCGTTGACGCAGGTCGACACTGCGCTGTGCGACGCTCTCGGCCTGACCGCCACGAGCGTCGTATCAACTTGTCGGCTCACCGTTGACGCCGGGGTGGCAGCGCGGCCAGGCTCGTAAAATGGTTGTTGCACAAGACTTCTTCGCCGATGAAACACTGCATGATCCGTACCCGATGTATGACCGGATGCGAGCGCGCCCGGTCCAGCAGGTCGGCGACAGTGATTTCTTCGTGGTGTCGTCCTGGGACGGCGTCATCGAGGCGACTACGCGAACCGCAGAATTCTCCTCAAATCTCACCGCGACCATGGTGTACCGGCAGGACGGCTCCGTCACCGCATTCGAGATGGACGGCCCAAGCGGACCGACCCATGTGCTGGCCACCGCCGACGATCCGCTGCACTCCGCGCACCGCAAGCTGGTGCTGCCGCGCATGACAGCACGGCGGATGCGCGAGCTGGAGTCGTTCATCACCGGGCAGGCGCAGCAACTGTGCGCTGGAGACCGCCTCGAATGGATGTCGACGGTGGCCGATCGGCTGCCGATGATGGTCGTCGCACAGCTTCTGGGCCTGCCAGCCGACGATGTCGGACAGTTGGTGCGCCAGGCCTACGCCAGTACCCAACTGCTCGACGGACTGGTCGACGACGATCAGCTGCGGGCGGCCGCGCTGGCGGCCACCGAGCTCGGCGGATACCTCGTCGGGCATTTCGAGCGGGCCGAGTCGAATCCAGCCGACAATCTGTTGGGTGATCTGGCAACCTGTTGCGCCAGCGGGGAACTCGATCCGACAGCGGCGGCACTCATGTTGATCCAGATGGTCGGCGCCGGCGCCGAATCCACGGCGGGGCTGTTGGGTAACGCCGCGTGGTTGCTGACCGAGCTGCCCGACGTCCAGCAACTCCTGCGCGAAAAGCCGGACCTGTTGCCGCTGTTCGTCGAGGAGGTGTTGCGCTATGAATCGCCGTTTCGCGGGCACTACCGCCACGTCATGTCCGACACCACGCTGGCGGGCACCCCGCTTCCCGCCGGGGCACACCTGCTGCTGTTGTGGGGCGCGGCCAACCGCGATCCGGGGCAGTTCCCCGCGCCGCAACAGTTCCGACTGGACCGGCCCGGCCGCCTGCATCTGACGTTCGGAAAGGGCGTGCATTTCTGCGTCGGCGCGGCGCTGGCCCGGCTGGAGGCGCGGATTGTGCTGCGGCTTCTGCTGGAGCGCAGCACCCGACTGACTACCCCGGAACAGCCCCACTGGCTGCCCAGCGTGCTGGTGCGGCGGCTGGCACGGCTGGATCTACAGATGCACTGAATGTGGCGCGCCCGGTTCGCTAGGGTCTGGAACACGTTCTAAATACTCGTGATGGAGCTTGTATGACCGATAGCGTGCTGGTGACCGGAGCCTTCGGGCTGGTCGGCTCGGCAACCGTGCACCGACTGGCCGCCGACGGGCGCCGGGTGGTCGCCACCGACCTGGACACCCCCGCCAGCAGGAAGGCGGCGGAGTCCCTGCCGGTCGGCGTCACGGTGCGCTGGGCCGATCTCACCGACCCCACCACGGTCGGGGCACTCGTCGACGAGGTCGCGCCGTCGGCGATCATCCATCTGGCCGCCGTCATCCCACCGTTCATCTACCAGCGGCGCGGTCTGGCCGAACGGGTCAACGTCGATGCCACCGCCAGCCTGGTGAGGGCATCCGAAAAACTCTCCACACCACCGCGTTTCGTACTCGCGTCCAGTATCGCTGTCTACGGTTCGCGCAATCCCCATACCGTCGACGGAGTACTGACCGCGGACACCCCGATCAACCCGGCCGATATCTACGGCGATCACAAGGTCAAGGCCGAGAAGATCGTGCGGACCTCCGCCCTGGACTGGGTGATACTGCGCCTGGGCGGCGTGCTGACCGCCAACCCGGGCTCCTATATGAAGATCGACAATTTCTTCTTCGAGGGCATGCTGCCGACCGACGGCCGGCTGCAGACCGTCGACGTCCGGGATGTGGCGCGGGCCTTCGCGGCCGCCACCACTGCCGACGCCCTCGGTGAGACGCTGCTCATCGGCGGCGACGACGCCACCCACCGGCTGATCCAGGGCGATGTGGCACCCGCGATGGCGGCGGCCCTGGGTTTGGTGGGCGGCCTGCCCGCCGGACTCAAAGGCAACCCCGACGATGACACCAGCTGGTTCAACACCGACTGGATGGACACAGCCCGGGCCCAGGAAGTGCTTGGCTACCAGCACTATTCGTGGCCGGACATGTTGATCGAGACCGCCGAGAACGCGGGGATCAAGCGGCCGCTGCTGCGTATCATCGCGCCGTTGGCCAAACAGTTCCTCAAACGGCAGACGCCGTATCACGGCAGCGGGCGGCGGTATGCCGATCCGTGGCAGGCAATCACAGACAAGTGGGGCGACCCACGTCCGGAGGTTCAGGCATGAGCAAAGTTGCCATCATTGTCGGCGGGGCCTCGGGGATCGGCTGGGCGTCGGCGCAGGCACTGGCCGCCGAGGGCTATCGCGTCGTCGTCGCCGACCGCAACGGCGACGGAGCCGCGGCCCGCGCCGCCGAACTCGGCGCACCGCACACCGCAGCCACCGTCGACGTAGTCGACGAGTCTTCGGTGGCAAGACTTTTCGAGGAGGTCGGCAGCTCCGGGGCGAGCGGAGCGACGGGGAAAGGTATCGACGCCGTGGTGAGCTGCGCCGGGTTCTCCAACATCGGACTCATCGTCGACCTGGCGGTGGAGGATTTCCGGGCCGTCATCGACGTCTGCCTCAACGGTGCGTTCATCGTCGCCAAGTACGCGGGCCGCCACCTCGTCGACGGTGGATCGCTGGTGTCCATCTCATCGCTGAACGGCCGCCAGCCCGCCGCCGGGATGAGCGCCTACTGTTCGGCGAAGGCGGGGCTGTCGATGCTCACCCAGGTGGCCGCGCTGGAACTGGCCCCCCGCGGGATCCGCGTCAACGCCGTCGCACCCGGTTTCGTGCACACCCCGCTGACCGAGGGCGCCGCCCTGGTGCCCGGTGTCGTCGAGGAGTACATCGAAAACACCCCGCTGGGCCGCGCCGGCACCCCCGAGGACATCGCCGAAGCGGTCGTCTACCTCACCAAGGCCGCCTGGCTCACCGGTGAGGTGCTCGATCTGAACGGTGGATCGCATCTGAAACGGTATCCAGATCTGCTCGGACACATCATGAAGCTCGCGCAACAGTGACCGAACCTGTCCAATAGACCCGTGAAAACTGAGTTCACCCTCAGCCAGAAGCGGGCACTGGCGATCGCCACCGTCATCGCACTGCTCTTCGG
>JBPPMV010000628.1:0-2304 GCA_051306235.1 Mycobacterium sp.
CCGGTGGAGCAGCTGCGCAACAACGTCTGGATTGCGCCGTACTACGAGGATGACGTCAAGCTGCTCGCCGCCACCATCGGGGTGGACAAGATCCTGTTCGGGTCCGACTGGCCGCACGGTGAGGGCCTGGCGGACCCGACCACATTCACCGCCGATATTCCGCAGTTCCCCGAGTTCAGCCTGGAGGACACCCGGAAGGTCATGCGCGACAACGCACTCGAGCTGCTCGGTGATATCACCCGGGTGGCGCCGGGTGTCTCGCATCTGGCTTCGGTGTAGTCGACGACATGACCGAATGGACCATCGGCGCTGTCATCGACGCCATCGCCCAGGCCGTCCCGGACCGCGAGATGACGGTGTGCGGGACGCGACGCACCACCTTCGCCGAAGGTGCGGACCGGACCCGGCGGCTGGCCAACTTCCTGGCCGACCGCGGGCTGGGCGCCCACCTCGAGCGCGACGATCTGGACCGTTGGGAATGCGGCCAGGACCGGGTGGCGCTGATCATGCACAACGATCTGTACCCGGAGATGGTCATCGGGTGCCTCAAGGCCCGCACGGTGCCGGTCAACGTCAACTACTACTATTCGCCCGGTGAGGTCGCCGACCTGCTGGCCTACCTGACGCCGCGGGCGATCATCTACCACCGGTCGCTGGGCGCCAAGTTCGCTTCTGTCCTGCAAGATCCGGTATTGCAGGCCGATCTGCTCATCTCGGTCGACGACGGCGACGGGGCCGAACTGCCCGGCGCGGTGCGCCTCGAAGACGCACTGACCGAGGGAGATTCGGACTGTGTGGGCCTACCGTCGGCCGATGACCTGCTGATGATCTGTACCGGTGGCACCACCGGACGCCCTAAGGGTGTGCTGTGGCGCCAGGGCGATATCTACGTGTCCTCGATGAACGGGGCCGACCACGATGAGGTCGGCGAGATCCACGAAAAGGTCGCTCACGCCGGACCACCCTGGTTCGCGGTCTCACCGCTGATGCACGCCGCGGGCATGTGGACCGCGTTCTCCGGCCTGTTGTCCGGCCAGACCGTGGTGCTACACGACACCAAGCCGAAGTTCGATCCACGGACCGTGCTGGAAACGGCCGAGCGCGAGAAGATCGGCCTGATGACCATGGTGGGCGATGCGTACGCCGCGCCCATCGTGGAGGAGCTGGGCCGGCGGTCCTATGACCTCTCCTCGATGTTCGCCATCGGCACCGGTGGCGCGGCCACCAACCCCAAACATCAACGGGCACTGCTGGAGTTCATCCCGCAGATCACCATCATCAACGGCTTCGGGTCCTCGGAGACCGGCAACATGGGCTTCGGTCACACCCAACGTCAGACCGACACCGCGGACACCTTCCAGCTTCGGCCCGGCGGTCTGGTGCTCGCCGAGGACTACACCCGCTTCCTGGCGCCAGGTGAGGCCGAAGTGGGCTGGGTGGCCCGCAATGGCCGGATCCCGTTGGGCTACTTCGACGATGCCGATGCCACCGCGAAGACCTTCCCGGAGGTGGACGGGCAGCGCGTGGTGGTCTCCGGAGACCGTGCATCGCTGGAATCCGATGGCAGCCTGCGGCTGTTCGGCCGGGACTCGCTGGTGGTTAACACCGGCGGTGAGAAGGTGTTCGTCGAGGAGGTAGAGGCGGCACTGCGGGCCCATCCCGATGTGGTCGACGCGCTGGTTGTCGGCAGACCCAGCGAGCGTTGGGGCGAAGAACTGGTGGCGATCGTCGCACCGCGCCCGGATGCCACGGTGGCCGGAGAGGCCCTACGGGAGCACTGCTGCACCCTGCTGGCACGGTTCAAGGCGCCCAAGGACGTGCTGTTCGTCGAGCAGGTTCGCCGCCTCGGGAACGGAAAAGCTGATTACCGGTGGGCGAAGAGCCACGCGGTCGATGCCGCAACGGTAGGGACGTCATGACACAACGCGTGATCGACTGCCTGGCCAATGTGCATTTCGGGGAGACCGAGAATCAGCCAACCTTCATGAAGAAGGTCCGCGACGATTACTTCAAGGGCCCCAAGTCGATGTACGACCCGATCGACCTGTCGGCGCTACTCGACGAGATGGATACCCACGGGGTGCGCAAGGCGATCCTGATGGACTCGCTGGTCAAACCATCGGTGACGGCCCGCAAGTTCGTCGAGGCGCACCCGGACCGGTTCGCGCTGGCGATGGGCGGGGTCAACCTGTTGCGTCCCATCCCGTCCCTGCGCGAACTGACGGCCATCACCAAGGATCTGCCGGTCGCCTATACCGTTGTCGGGCCGAGCTTCTGGGCCGACGGCCAGTATCCGCCCAGTGA
>JBPPMV010000629.1:0-2369 GCA_051306235.1 Mycobacterium sp.
CCGGTGGAGCAGCTGCGCAACAACGTCTGGATTGCGCCGTACTACGAGGATGACGTCAAGCTGCTCGCCGCCACCATCGGGGTGGACAAGATCCTGTTCGGGTCCGACTGGCCGCACGGTGAGGGCCTGGCCGACCCGACCACATTCACCGCCGATATTCCGCAGTTCCCCGAGTTCAGCCTGGAGGACACCCGGAAGGTCATGCGCGACAACGCACTCGAGCTGCTCGGTGATATCACTCGGGTGGCACCGGGTGTCTCGCATCTGGCTTCGGTGTAGTCGACGACATGACCGAATGGACCATTGGCGCCGTCATCGACGCCATCGCCGCGGCCGTGCCGGACCGGGAGATGACGGTGTGCGGGACGCGTCGCACCACCTTCGCCGAAGGCGCGGACCGGACCCGGCGGCTGGCCAACTTCCTGGCCGACCGCGGGCTGGGCGCCCACCGCGAGCGCGACGATCTGGAGCGCTGGGAATGCGGCCAGGACCGGGTGGCGCTGATCATGCACAACGATCTGTACCCGGAGATGGTGATCGGGTGCCTCAAGGCCCGCACGGTGCCGGTCAACGTCAACTACTACTACTCGCCCGGTGAGGTCGCCGACCTGCTGGCCTACCTGACGCCGCGGGCGATCATCTACCACCGGTCGCTGGGCGCCAAGTTCGCTTCTGTACTGCAAGATCCGGTATTGCAGGCCGATCTGCTCATCTCGGTCGACGACGGCGACGGGGCCGAACTGCCCGGCGCTGTGCGCCTCGAAGACGCACTGACCGAGGGAGATTCGGACTGTATGGGCCAACCGTCGGCCGATGACCTGCTGATGATCTGTACCGGTGGCACCACCGGACGCCCCAAGGGTGTGCTGTGGCGCCAGGGCGATATCTACGTGTCCTCGATGAACGGGGCCGATCACGATGAGGTCGGCGAGATCCACGAAAAGGTCGCTCACGCCGGACCGCCCTGGTTCGCGGTCTCACCGCTGATGCACGCCGCCGGTATGTGGACCGCGTTCTCCGGGCTGCTGTCCGGGCAGACCGTGGTGCTGCACGACACCAAGCCGAAGTTCGATCCGCGCACCGTGCTGGAAACGGCCGCGCGCGAGAAGATCGGGCTGATGACCATGGTCGGCGACGCGTACGCCGCGCCCATCGTGGAGGAGTTGGGCCGCCGGTCCTATGACCTGTCGTCGATGTTCGCCATCGGCACCGGTGGCGCGGCCACCAACCCCAAACATCAACGGGCGCTGCTCGAGTTCATTCCGCAGATCACCATCATCAACGGCTTCGGGTCCTCGGAGACCGGCAATATGGGCTTCGGTCACACCCAACGTCAGACCAACACCGCGGACACCTTCCAGCTTCGGCCCGGCGGTCTGGTGCTCGCCGAGGACTACACGCGTTTCCTGGCGCCGGGGGAGGCCGAAGTGGGCTGGGTGGCCCGCAATGGCCGGATCCCGTTGGGCTACTTCGACGATGCCGATGCCACCGCGAAGACCTTCCCGGAAGTGGACGGGCAGCGCGTGGTGGTCTCCGGGGACCGTGCATCGCTGGAATCCGATGGCAGCCTGCGGCTGTTCGGCCGAGACTCGCTGGTGGTGAACACCGGTGGTGAGAAGGTGTTCGTCGAGGAGGTCGAGGCGGCCCTGCGGGCGCACCCCGATATCGTCGACGCACTGGTGGTCGGTAGGCCCAGCGAGCGATGGGGTGAGGAGTTGGTGGCGATCGTCGCCATACGCCCGGATGCCACGGTGACCGGATATGCCCTGCGGGAACACAGCTGTACGTTGCTGGCCCGGTTCAAGGCGCCCAAGGACGTGCTGTTCGTCGAACAGGTTCGCCGACTAGGGAACGGAAAAGCTGATTACCGGTGGGCCCAGCGCCACGCGGTCGATGCAGCAACGGTAGGGACGTCATGAGCGAGGCTTGCCGAGCGAATAGACAGCTGAGATGCGGGACCCGAGCCTGCGAGGGAGCCGCATGACACAGCGCGTGATCGACTGCCTGGCCAATGTGCATTTCGGGGAGACTGAGGATCAGCCCACCTTCATGAAGAAGGTCCGCGACGATTACTTCAAGGGTCCCGCGTCGATGTACGACCCGATCGACCTGTCGGCGTTGCTCGACGAGATGGATACCCACGGGGTGCGCAAGGCGATCCTGATGGACTCGCTGGCCAAACCCTCGGTGACCGCGCGCAAGTTCGTCGAGGCGCACCCGGACCGGTTCGCGCTGGCTATGGGCGGGGTCAACCTGTTGCGTCCCATCCCGTCCCTGCGCGAACTGACGGCCATCACCAAGGATCTGCCGGTCGCCTATACCGTTGTCGGGCCGAGCTTCTGGGCCGACGGCCAGTATCCGCCCAGTGA
>JBPPMV010000630.1:0-4854 GCA_051306235.1 Mycobacterium sp.
AATCGTCTGGCTCGTCGTCGGATTTCGGCTGCGGTTGGCGGTGCAGCCATCATCGCGATGATCGGCTTCAGCGCAGCGTGCAGCAGCGACAGTGACACGCCCGAAGAATCGCCCACCACGACCACCACCACGGAGCCCTCGCTGACTCCGACCGAGAAGTCGATCAACCCCGGCGGCGGAGTCTTCACTCCCCCGGTGACGGCGCCCCAGCAGACCGTTGAGGGTCCGAACGACTGACCGACTGAAACAGAAGTGGGCGGGTCCGAAAAAAATTCGGAACCGCCCAACATTTTCTGACGAGCCGGTGCAGGTATTGGTGGGCGATATCCGATGCCGGCCCGCCCGACTACATGCCGTCCAGCTCTATACCCATCGTTGCGACCTCCATGAACTACGGGCCCGAATCGCACCCAAATCGCGGTTCATGATCCCCGGATAACTCTTACCGGGATACCACGGTTGTCCCGTGACTCGGTCGAAGCCGGGCATGGAGCGCATGTGCTCGAGCATCCGGACGCGCGTGCCCGCGTCGGGCAGGGGGCCCTGACACGCGGCCATATTGTCGATGAGGTGCCCGGGATCTGAGGTCGCCGGGAGTGCGACGGTCACCGCGGGGTGCGAGATCACCCACTTGAGGAAATACTGCGACCACGTACGGATCCCCAACTCGCCGACGAACTCCGGTAACGGCCGGTCACCCACGAAGTGGTGCAGCCTCCCCTTCTCCAGGGGCATGTTCACTGTCACCGCAACGTCGTTGGCAGCGGCCAGTGCCAATATCTCGTCCTCGGCCCGCCGTTCGGCGATGGAGTAGCGAACCTGCAAGAAATCCAGATTGCCACCGGAGATCCAGCTCGCCAGCGGGCCGAAGTAGTCCGGGTCGTGATGTGTGACGCCAAGGCGACGGATGCGGCCCTCGGCCTTCCACGCGTGCAGTAGCGGCACGATCATGTCGACGTTGACCAGCGCGTGGCATTGCATGACGTCGATCGGGGTGGTTCTCGAAAGGCGTCTCATCGAAGTGTCGAGGCTGGCTTCGGCGTGGGAGGCATCGCCGAGATAGCTTCCGGTCGACCAGATCTTGTTGGTGACGAAGAGGTTGTTCTGAATGCCGTCTTCGACAGCGGAGCGCGCGATGTTCGCCTCGGCCAGCCCGTACAGCGGGGAGGTGTCCACCACGCGGCCTCCGCTCGCCCAGAATCGGCGTAGGACTTCGTCGCGAACACTGCGCGCCTGTTCGGGAAGCGCATCGAAGGTCTGAAAGGTACCGAGCCCAATAGCCGGCAGTGCGATATCGGTGCCCGGAATCGTGCGGGTCACCGTGTCTGCGGGCAACGGTGGTGGAGGTGCTTGAGGTCGGTCGACGCCCCCACTCGCTCCGGCCTCAGGCGTCAGGCGATGCCCACCATCGGCGGCGGCGTAGACCCCGCCTCCGGCTACCGCCGCCGCCGCGGTCAACCCGCCGAGCTGAAGCAGCCTCCGCCTCGATGGTCGCCACGGCCCGGGATCTCCATCGGGTTCGAGGTAGCTGTCGGAGTTCATGGCTCCGATCCTTCATATCGAGATCCGGCCCTGCCAGGGATCACCGATCCCTGGCAGGGCGAGGTCCACCTGCATCACAATTGACGGTATGGCGCGCATGGACCGGGATACGCTGGCCGATTTTCTGCGGCAGCGCCGCGAGGCGCTGTCCCCCAACGACATCGGTCTGCCGTCGGGCAAAGGTCGGCGGACCCCGGGGTTGCGCCGCGAGGAAGTCGCGCAGGCCAGCGGGATGTCCGTCGACTATTACGCACGCCTGGAGCAGCGTCGCTCACCACAGCCGTCGACCAGCGTCTTGTCGGCGCTCGCCCGCACCTTGCGGCTCTCCCGTGATGAGCGCGACTATTTGTACCGGCTGGCCGGCCACCACGCCCCCGCCAGCAGCGCACCGAGTTCATATGTGCGGCCGGTGCTCGTACACCTGCTGACCCAACTCGACGACTGCGCAGCCTTCGTCGTCTCGGACTTGGAGGTCATGCTCGCCCAGAACCGGTTGTCCGTCCTTCTCATGGGCGACCGGAGTACCAAGCGCCAGGATGCGGCGTCGAGCATGACCTGGCAGTGGTTCATCGAACCGAAGTTTCGCGAGCTGTACCCGCCGGAGGATCACGAGGAGCAATCGCGGGTCCGCGTCGCCGACCTGCGCGCCACGTGGTCGCGGCGGCGATCCGACGCCGACGTCGCGGCACTGGTCGACGGGCTGCTCGTGCGCAGCGAGGAGTTTCGCTCACTGTGGGACCGCCAGGATGTCGAGGTCCGCCATACGGACCGAAAGACGATGATTCACCGAGAAGTGGGGCGGGTGACCGTCGAGTGTGAGCTGCTCGCCACCTACGACGACGGTCAGCGACTGGTCATCCTCAGTGCCGACCCCACCTCGGAGTCCTACAACAAATTGCAGCTGCTCGGCGTCGTCGGCGACCAGAAGGTCGGCTCCGTCAGCTGAGATACTCGTCGTAGAAAATCGCCAGTCTGTCGACAGCCTGATCGACATACTCCGGCACGTCGTACATCTCGTAGTGACCGGCACCCTCGACCACCATCAGGTCGACGGCGTTCGGTGCCAGCTGCCACAGCTTCATACCCGCTTCGTAGGATCCGGTCGCACCCTTGCGGCCCGCAAGAATCACCAACAGGGGCTGAGTCATCAACTGGTCGACGAGGTGGAACGCGTCGTAACCCATCAGCACCGAGTCGCTGCGCCGCAAGCGGAGGTTGGTCGAGTACTCGTTGCGGCCTCGCGGCGTGCGGTAGTACGTGACCGCCTGGATGTTGTCGATATCGGTGATGCCCGCGGCAACAGCGTCCTCCAGGGTGTCCGGAAGCCAGTTCATGCGAACGAGATTGCCGTCCTGAACCTCCCGGGTCCGCACGTCTGCGAGGTCGTCGAGGGCAGCTGCCGGCCCGTCGGGTGAGAAACCCGCTGCGCGCCAGGACTCGCCCATGTTCCCGGCGACGACGGTGCCGACCGCACGGATGCGATGGTCGGTGCGCGCGGTGTGCACGGCGTAGCCGCCCCCGGCACAGATGCCGAGAACACCTATCCGGCCGGGATCGACACCCGGAACGAGGCTGAGGGTGTCGATGGCGTAAGAGATGTCCTCGCCGCGTCGGTACGGATCCTCCACATCGCGAGGCACACCGCCGCTTTGGCCTTGATGAGCGGGGTCGAAGGCGAGGGCGACCAGACCGCGCGCGGCAAGCCGTGTCGCATAGTTGGCCGCGATCTGCTCTTTGACACTGCTACCGGGCGTCGACAGGACGACCGCCGGGTGCGGGCGGGTCTCGTCGAAATCGTCCGGCAGGAAAAGATGTCCCGCGAGGTCGAACTGGCCGCGAGGGATGGACACGGACAGCGGGGTGATCTGACGGTCGCTCACCAGGCGACCACTTCGCCCTGCCAGCTGAAGAACTGACCGGTCGGAGGATCGGCGGCCAGAGCGAGGGCCACGATGCCGGCCGCGCCCTCGGCAGGATCGCCGGCGCCGGGCATGGGTTCGCCATTGCTGAGGCCTGTTGCTCGATAGCCCGGGCTCACGGACAGCACTGAGATATTCTCCTGTGCAAGCTCTTTGGCGTACAGCACGGTCAGCATGTCCAGGGCGCTCTTCGACGCCTGATACGCGGCCGCGGCAACAGAGCTGTGCGCCCAATCCGGATCATTGACCAGGCGGGTCGATCCGAGTTCGCTCGACACATTCAGAACCCGCGGACGTTCAGACTTCCGCAACAACGGAAGGAATCCATTCGTGACGGCGGCGATACCGGCGACATTGGTGTCGAAGGTCTGCAATAACGACGCCCGGCTCACCTGTGAGGCCGGCAGCCCGTCACCCGCGATGGCGGCGTTGTTGATCAAGATGTCCAACCGGCCGTACGTGTCGGCAACGTGCTCGACAGCGGCAGCGATGGTTTGGTCGTCGGTGACATCGAGGGTGAGCTGATCCACCTCGAGCCCCTCAGCAGTCAGTTGGCCGGCAGCGTTGGATCCGCGCGCCGGATCCCGGGATCCCAGGAGCACCCACACACCGGCGCGAGCGAGTTGTTGGGTCATATGGAAGCCGATGCCGGCGTTGGCGCCGGTCACCAGGGCAATGAATGTGTCGTTGTGGGCCATGAACCGAGTACAGCGCAGTTCGGTGTGCTCAGACAGGGATCAGTTGTACCCCCCGTCGTGGGAATACGAGACCTCGGACCGGGTCAGGACGGGACCGTCGCGACGTCGGCAACGCGTCTTCGATCGCTTCACGCTGATTGACACTGCCGGGCAGCGGCGCCGGGGACCCCCCGGCGGAATCTTGTTCGACTGAGCAAACTTTGGTGTTTCGTATGAGTCCCGTGACAGTGACCTTCCAGGCTCATAGGTTGGAAGACAGGCAAGGTTCCAATCACGGAAGGCGGGTCTCGTGCCTGAAATCAACTGACATGCAATCACATAGATCGTAGTGCGCGTCAAACACGTTTTTAAATAACCACATTCAACATCCGTCTCACGCCAACCCACGAGCGCCTCACGCGCCACCGGGAGGCTGAACACTGCCAGAAAGGCAACAAAGAAATGTTCAAGACCAGCTTGGCCGCCATCGGCTTCATCACTGTGACATCAGGGATTCTCGGGACTGCACCGACTGCGTACGCAGCCCCGTCCGCGCCGGCCTTGGCCGTCGAATCAGTAGAGGAACAGAACACCCCGGGCCCCCGCTCACAGGCGGGGCGCAACAAACCCAACACATCGGTCAACCCCATCGCCGGAAATGTCTTCACTCCCCCGGTGACGGCCCCACAGCAGACCGTCGATCCGTACAACGACTG
>JBPPMV010000631.1:0-6167 GCA_051306235.1 Mycobacterium sp.
CGTCGCACCGGCATCCTGCGACTGTCCCTCGATCAGTTCCGTCCCGCCGCGCCGTTCGTCGGCCGGCTGGTGAGCAGCGACAACAGCCTCGACCGTGACGGCCTGCGTGCCGTGCACGACCTCGACGCCACCCGCACCCGCTTCGAGCAGCAGCCAACCTGGCCGGCGTCAAGCGCCTCCGGCGAGCGTCGCTAGGAACGACTCCACCGCACCGCGATAGACCTCCGGCGCATCATCGTGGATCAGGTGGCCCGCCCCGGGAACCTGCAGATACGTTGTCCGGTAACCGGTCTCGTGCATCTGCTGCATCTGACCGGGTGGGGCGACGGTGCCACCGGCCTCCAGCAGCAGCACCGGCACCCGCACCGCCTCCCACTGCCGCCAGTAGTCACGGGTCCCCCACTGCGCAGCGATCTCGATCCAGCGGACAGGGTGCCCGTGCAGTCGCCATCCCGCATCCGTCCGGTCGAACGCCTCCAGGAAGTACTGCCCGGCCACCGGCCCGAACTCCTGATAGACCCGCTCGGCCGCGTCGAACTCGACCGGCAGCGCGTGCAGCCACGGCTCCCACGGACCGGTGGTGCGGCCCCGGAAATCCGGCGCCATGTCCTCGACCACCACCGCGTCGACCAGATCGGGTCGCGCCGCCGCCAGACACCACGAGTGCAAGCCACCCATCGAGTGCCCGATCAGGGTGACCGGGCGCCCCAGAGACTCCACCGCGGCCGCCAGATCCTCGACGAAACGCTCGGTGCTGATCGGGTGCGGGTCGCTGACATCACGGCCGCGATGCCAGGGGGCGTCATAGGTGTACGTCGCACCCCACCGGGCCAGCCACGGCAGCTGACGCGACCAGGTGCTGCCCCGCCCCATCAGCCCGTGCACCAGGACGAGCGCTGCGCCATCGGCATCGGCGGGGCCGCCGCGAGGGGTGAGAAATTCGCTCCGCATGCCGCCATCCTGCCGCTACCCGGCCCGGGTAGCCTGAAGCCCATGCCCGTCGTGAAGATCAATGCCATCGAGGTACCGGCCGACGCAGGCCCCGAACTGGAGAAGCGGTTCGCCGGTCGCGCCCATGCGGTCGACAACCAGCCCGGCTTCCTCGGCTTTCAGCTGCTGCGCCCGGTCAAGGGCGAGAACCGCTATTTCGTGGTGACCCAGTGGGAGTCCGAAGAGGCCTTCCAGGCGTGGGCCCAGGGTCCTGCTGTGGAGGCACACGCCGGACAGCAGAACAAGCCGGTCTCCACCGGTGCATCGCTGCTGGAGTTCGAGGTTGTGTTGGACGTTGCAGGGACCGGCACCTCGGCCTGACGGCGGCGGGGCGGCCCGCCGGATCGCGGCGCTGATCTGCACTGCCGCCCTGGTCACCGTCACAGTCAACGGATGCGCCCCATCCGGTACACCGGAGGCGAATGCCGGCCACAACTCCGCCGCGATCAGCACCAACACCCCACCTGGCATGCGCGCCAAACAGGTGATGGACATGCTCAATTCGGATTGGCCCATCGGCCCCGTCGGAGTCGCAACGCTGGCCGTCCCCGAGCGGGCCGAAGAGGTCGCCGGTCAGCTGGAGATGATGTGGCTGGACCGCCCTTACACCGTCGCCGGGGTGGACATCGGCGCCGGATCGGCGACGCTGCACCTGCTGACCTCCTACGGCGCGCAACAGGACATCGAGATCCGCACCGATGACAGCAGCACGCTGGTGGACCGGTTCGCCGTCACCAACCAGACCCCGGCGCTGAAGACCTGGGACGACGTGGACGCCGCACTGTCGAAGACCGATGCCCGCTACTCCTACCGGTTGTCCAAGGTCGAAGACGGCACGTGCGAGCAGGTGGCGGGCACCAACACCACCGAATCTCTGCCGCTGGCATCGATTTTCAAACTCTACGTGCTTTACGCGGTGGCCGAGGCCGTCACCGCAGGCACGCTGCGCTGGGACGATCCGCTGACCATCACCGCGGGCGCCAAGGCCGTCGGCTCCTCCGGTTTCGACCAGCTGCCGCCAGGCGCTCAGGTACCGGTGCGACTGGCCGCCGAAAAGATGATCGCCACCAGCGACAACATGGCCACCGACCTGCTGATCGCCCGGCTCGGTCCCGGCGCGGTCGAACGCGCGCTGGCCCACGCGGGGCATCATGACCCGGCCAGCATGACGCCGTTCCCGACCATGCACGAGATCTTCTCGGTCGGCTGGGGTGAACCCGATCTACGCGAGCAGTGGCAGCAGGCCAACCATCAGGGCCGCGTAGAACTGTTACAGGAGACCAATTCCCGCCCCTACGAACCGGATCCGCTGCGCACCCGGTCACCGGCTTCGAGTATCGGCGCGGAATGGTACGGCAGCGCCGAGGACATCTGCCGGGTACACGCCGCACTTCAGACCGCCGCGGTCGGAGCGGCCGCACCGGTGCGCGACATCATGTCCACGGTCTCCGGTATCGACCTCGACCCCGAGCAGTGGCCCTATATCGGCGCCAAGGCGGGAAATCTGCCCGGTGACCTCACCTTCAGCTGGTACGCGGAGGACAGTGCGGGCCAGGCGTGGGTGCTCAGCCTGCAGATGAACTGGCCGAGGTTCTACGGACCCCGCACCGCGGGGTGGCTGATGACGGTGATCAAGCAGATGTTCGCGCTGGCACACCCGTCCTAATGTGAACGAAGCGTCCAGGCGTGCCCGCGGTAATGCAGGGTGGTACGGCTGACGGGCTCGATATCGATGCGCCAGAAAGACTTCGGTGGCGCATTGAGCACGATGAGGATGGCGGCGCGCACCACCGCCGGATGGGTGACGGCCAACAGGCGGCCGCGCTGCTCGGCGATACCGTCCATCCAGGCGCCCACCCGCTTGCACAGTGCGAGGATTGATTCGCCGCCGTGCGGCGCCTGCGTCGGGTCGGTGAGCCACACCGTCAGATCGGCCGGGTAGACGCCGTCCAGCTCGCTTCCTCGCCACCGTCCGTAGTCGAGATCCGCGATGCCCGATTCGATGGTCGCGTGCACACCCAACAGACCGGCCGTCTGCACGGTGCGCTGTTCGGGGCCGCACACCGCGTCATCGATCGGGCCCAGGTCCGCGCAGGCACCGGCCTGCCGCCGGCCGAGATCGTTGAGCGGCTCGTCGGTGGGAAATCGTCCGGCTGCCATCGCATCGGTCATGGCATGCGATACGAGGGTCAGCCGGACGACTTCACTCACGCAGTGACTTTTTCCTGCTTCTTCGCATCGAGCAGGCGCGATACCAGGGCGGCGAACACCAGGCCGATGGTCGTCCAGAGCACCAGCTGGGTGCCCAGCGAGTACAGCCGGAACTCATAGAGATCATCGGCGGGGAACGCCCCGAAGATGATGGTGCCCGCCCCGTCGGTGATCGGGCCGGGGGTCTCATCGATGGACGGCAGGATGAAGAACACGACGGCCATCGACACCAGGTAGTCGGCAACGCCGATCAGCGAGGCGTTCCAGGCGCCGAACTTCGGTGCCAGCTTGCGCGCCAGCAGTACCGATCCGACCAACAATGCCGCCGAGAGCACTGTCAGCAGCAGGTACAACAATGTGCGCTGCTGCAGGGTCTCGTCGAGACTGACCGCGGGCGGGTTCGGCGGGTATTTCAGGGACGGGACAATCCACAGGGCGATCAGCATGCCGCCGGCCAGCAGGGCCGCGGTGGCTCGGGCGGACAGGTTTGCAACCCGCCCGTAGGCCACGCAGAAGACGACTGCCAGCAGGGCACCCATGGCGACGCTGAAGGCGATCAGGCCGAAACCGAGTCCGATCGTGGACTGCACGGTCCGGGTGATCTCGATACCACCCTCGGCACCGTGGCTGTGCGCCTCACCGCCGTGTTCGATGGCCTCATGCGCTGCGCTGACGCCGTCCTCGAACTCGATGGCGCGGTCGATGACCGGCTCGATGAAGATCCAGGACCAGATGAATGCGAGTATGCCGCCGAGGGCGCCGGCCAGCAGGCCGCGCCCGATGATCTGCTTTTCCATCGGTATGTGTGTCGTTTCCGGCGTCTAGTGGCAGGGGTAGCCGAGGAGATGCCGGGCGTCGTGCACGAATTCGTGGATGACGGTGTTGGCGCCGAAGACCGACGTCGCACCCTGATCCATACCGATGAAGTAGAGCACCAGCAGCGCGAGGAAAGCGGTCAGCGACAGCCAGACCACCGCGCTCACGGCGGAGAGATCGATGGCGCCGGCCCTGGCGCCCGGCGCCTTGGAAGCCTCTGCAGAAGTCATATCCGGTCCTTTCGGGAGTACGCGTCCCAAGTCGAAAGAGCGAGGTGACAGACGGCGGGGTCTGACTTTCACAGTGGCGCGACCGTTCTGGAATTACACCAGATTCCGTTGTCCGTCGAGAGCAGTTCGGATGTTACGGCAAAGCCCCCGACCGGGATGCTCCGGTCGGGGGCTTTGTCGGTGAAGCCTAGTTGTTAGTCGAGGGTTCTCATTCGGCTGCGGTGGCAGCCAGATCCGCCTCATCGGTGGGCGCGACAGCCTTCGGCCGGCCCGAGAAGGTGAACTTCGCGTTCTCGCCCGAACCCTCGCCGTCCCAGCCTTCGACGTCGACGGTGACGATTTGACCCGGTCCGATCTCGTCGAACAGGATCTTCTCGCTCAGCGCATCCTCGATCTCGCGCTGGATGGTGCGCCGCAACGGGCGCGCACCGAGCACCGGATCGAAACCGCGCTTGGCCAGCAGCGACTTGGCCTGCGGAGAGACCTCCATGGCCATGTCCTTGGCCTTGAGCTGCTTGCCGACCCGGCCGATCATCAGGTCGACCATCTCGATGATCTCTTCCTGCGTGAGCTGGTGGAAGACGATGATGTCATCGATACGGTTGAGGAACTCCGGCCGGAAATGCTTCTTCAGCTCGTCGTTGACCTTGAGCTTCATCCGCTCGTAGTTGTTCTCGCCGCCACCCTGGGTGAAGCCGAGCCCGACGGCCTTGCTGATATCGCTCGTACCGAGGTTCGAGGTGAAGATCAGCACCGTGTTCTTGAAGTCGACCGTGCGACCCTGACCGTCGGTGAGACGACCGTCCTCGAGAACCTGCAACAGGGTGTTGTAGATCTCCTGGTGGGCCTTCTCGATCTCGTCGAACAGCACCACCGAGAACGGCTTGCGACGCACCTTCTCGGTGAGCTGGCCGCCCTCTTCGTAGCCGACGTACCCGGGCGGGGCACCGAACAGCCGCGAGGCGGTGAAGCGGTCGTGGAACTCGCCCATGTCGATCTGGATGAGCGCGTCGTCGTCACCGAACAGGAACTCGGCCAGCGCCTTGGACAGCTCGGTCTTACCGACACCGGACGGGCCGGCGAAGATGAACGAACCGGACGGGCGCTTGGGATCCTTGAGCCCGGCGCGGGTACGGCGGATCGCCTTCGACACGGCCTTGACCGCGTCGACCTGGCCGATGATCCGCTTGTGCAGCTCATCTTCCATGCGCAGCAGACGGGTGGTCTCGGCCTCGGTCAGCTTGAAGACCGGGATGCCGGTCCAGTTGCCGAGGACCTCGGCGATCTGCTCATCGTCGACTTCGGCGACGACATCCAAATCACCTGAGCGCCACTGCTTCTCACGCTCGGCACGTTGATTGACCAGGGTCTTCTCGCGGTCGCGCAGATTCGCCGCCTTCTCGAAGTCCTGCGCGTCGATCGCGGATTCCTTCTCCCGACGCGCATCGGCGATCTTCTCGTCGAATTCGCGCAGGTCCGGCGGAGCGGTCATCCGGCGGATGCGCATCCGGGCGCCGGCCTCGTCGATCAGGTCGATCGCCTTGTCCGGCAGGAACCGGTCGTTGATGTAGCGGTCGGCCAGCGTGGCCGCAGCCACCAGCGCACCGTCGGTGATGGACACCCGGTGATGCGCCTCGTAGCGGTCGCGCAGACCCTTGAGGATCTCGATGGTGTGCTCGACAGTCGGCTCGCCCACCTGGACAGGCTGGAAACGACGCTCCAGGGCGGCGTCCTTCTCGATGTACTTGCGGTACTCGTCGAGGGTGGTGGCGCCGATGGTCTGCAGCTCACCTCGGGCCAGCTTTGGCTTCAAGATGGAAGCCGCGTCGATCGCGCCTTCTGCGGCGCCGGCCCCCACGAGAGTGTGGAGCTCGTCGATGAAAAGAATGATGTCACCGCGGGTCTTGATCTCTTTGAGGA
>JBPPMV010000632.1:0-2907 GCA_051306235.1 Mycobacterium sp.
TTCGTCGGCGCCGCCGAACGTGACGGCCGGCGACTGGTGGCGGTCCTGATGAAAGGCACCCGGGTGCCGATCGCCCCGTGGGAGCAGGCCGCCCGCCTGCTCGACTACGGGTTCGCCACCGCGCCGGGCACCAAGGTCGGCACCCTCATCGAGGCAGACCCGTCGCTGGGCAAGGCCGACCCGAAGGCCGCCCCCGACCCCACCGCGGTGGCGGCGACCGCACTGCCGAGCGCCGATGCGCTCCCGGTGCGGGTCGGCGTCGGATTCGTCGGCGTCATCATCGTGTTCGCGCTGATCATGGCGGCCCGGTCGATGAACCGTCAACGCGCCTGAGAACCCCAGCGCCCCAACAGCGCTGCCGCGCCCTCACACAGCTCCGTCACGAGCTCGACGGCGCCGGCCTGCGCCCGCACCACACCGACACCCTGACCGGCATTGACCGGCGAACCGCGCAGCACCCGCTCGGGAATGTCTGCCGGCCAACGGTATCCGGCAGCGATGTCATACGCGGAGGTCAGCTCGGTCTCCGAACCCGCCACCAGCTCGGCCCTCGCATCGTCTGGGGTCAGCGCCTCGGTGCACGCGGCGAACACCGTGCCGATCCACGCGCCGGATGCACCGGCGGCGAGCACGGCGGCCAACCCACGCGCCGAGGCGATTCCGCCTGCGGCAAGCACCGGGCCATCGACCGCGTCGAGCACACCGACGAGCAGTGGCAGGGTTCCCATCACGGGCCGCCCGTGTCCGCCGCCCTCGGCACCCCGGGCCACCAGCACGTCCACCCCGGCGTCGACCGCACGCAGGGCCGCGTCGACCGACGCCACCTGCGTGGCCACCCGGACACCGGCGTCATGTGTGCGCTGTACCCACTCGAAGTCCCCGTCACCGAAGCTCACGCTGAGCAGCGCCGGCCGGGCCGCGAGCGCGGTGTCGAGGAGATCGGGATTGTCACTCATCACCCAGTGCACCAACCCGATGCCGAACGGGCCGTTCAGTCCCTCGACCAGCCGTAGCTCCCGGTCCAGCAGTTCCGCGGTCGCCGCACTGCCCATGCCGATCATGCCGAGCCCACCGGCCCCGGTGACGGCGGCGGCCAGCCGTCCGCCGGCCGCGCCACCCATCGGCGCGTTGACCACCGGAGCCTCGATACCCATTGCCGCACACCATGTGGTGACCAATGACACCACCCGAACGCTACCCGGTTTGCTACCGTCGAAGCGTCACCATGTGACACCGGACGAGACGGCACCGTACCCGGCCAGCGACAAGACGGCAGCCTATGGAGGTGTGCCATGGCCTGGTTGATTCTGGTGATTTCGGGTGTGCTGGAAGCAGTGTGGGCCACCGCGCTGGGTAGGTCCGAGGGCTTCAGCCGACTGGGACCGTCGGCGGTGTTCGGTGTGGCGCTGGTGTTTTCGATGGCGGGGTTGGCCTTCGCAATGCGCTCGCTGCCAATCGGCACCAGCTACGCCATCTGGGTGGGTATCGGTGCGTCACTCACGGTGGGCTACGCGATGATCACCGGCTCTGAGGGATCCTCGGTGATCAAGGTGCTGCTGATCGTCGGCATCATCGCCTGCGTCGTCGGCCTGAAGCTCGTCGCTCACTGAGGCGGACGGCGCAGCAGCCGGGACAGCCCGAACGCGCCGATCGCGCCGGCCGCGAAACCCGCCGCAGCGCCGGGTATCCCGAGGCCTTCGCGGACCTCGATCCGTGGGCTGATCCGGACCGGGCCGGGCGGCTCGATCGGCACCGCAGCCAGGTTCTCGGCGGCGGTGGCCGCCCACGCCGTCGCGAACAGGATCAGTCGGGCGGTGATGTAGGCGAACACCATCAGACCCAGCACCGGGCCGAAGGTCGCGCCGGCGGGGCCGGTGAGCACCGATTGCAGGTAGATGGAGGCCACCTGCTTGAACACCTCGAACGCGACCGCCGCGAGCAGACCCGCCCGCAGCGAACTGCGGAAGCTGACCGACTCCCGCGGGAGCCGGGCAATGATCCAGGTGAACAACATCCAGGAGATCAGGATCGCCACGGCCCAGGACACCACCTGCAGCCCCACACTCAGCCCCGGCACGTCCTGCAGCCCGAACCAGCCCAGCACCGTCGTCATCGGTGACTTCTTGCTCAGCGCGGTCAGACCGATGGTCAGGCTCAGCGCGACGAACGCCGACACCAGCGCCAGCAGGTCCGACAGTTTGGTGGCCACGAAACCGGCGGGCTCGTGGCGCTGTTCCCACATCTGGCTCAGCGCCTCACGCAGGTTGGCCATCCACCCCAACCCGGCCCACGCCGCGGTGACCAGTCCGATCACACCGACCGTTCCACGCGAGTCGATCGCCGAGTCCATCAGCTCCACCAACTGCGTACCCAGATCACCCGATACCGCGGACCGGATGCGTTCCTCGACATCGGCCATCAGCTCGGGCTGGTTGGCCAGCACGAATCCACCGATCGAGAAGCCCACCATGAGCAGCGGGAACAGGGCGAAGATGGTGAAGTACGTGATGCCCGCGGCGTAGAAGTCGCCCTTGCTGTCGTTGTACCGCTCCTGCGCCCGCATGACGCGGTCGAACCAGCCGAAGCGGGTGCGCAACCGGTCCATCAAACCGGGTTTCTCCGGATCAGCGTCAGCCATGCGTATCCCTTTCCCAGGGTGCTCCATCCGTCCGCCCTCAGAGCGTCGGCGCCAAGAATCCCATGCGGTCGTATACCCGCTGCAGCGTTGATGAAGCGACCTCGTTCGCCCGGGCGGCCCCGGTGGCCAGCACGGCCTGCAGTTCCGCCGGGTCGTCGAGTAGTTCGTCGACGCGTGCCTTGATCGGCGTCACGAATTCGACGACCGCGTCCGCGGTTTCGGTTTTGAGGTCGCCGTAACCGCGCCCGGCGTAGCCGGTGACCAGGGTG
>JBPPMV010000633.1:0-3152 GCA_051306235.1 Mycobacterium sp.
CCCAGCGGGCCGGTCACCGAGACCGCGACGAGCTTCTACACCGAGCCCGGACAGCCCGGCGAGCCGGTGGTGACCGTCACCGTCCTCCACCACCACGACGACCACGCCCTCGACGACGTCGTCGACCACCACGACCACGACGACCACCACCACGACCACCACGGCGACGACCACGACCACCCCGCCGACGACGACCACCACGAGGCCGGTGACCACGACGACGCAGCCGCCGGTCACCACCACCACGGTGGTGCCGCCGCCCGAGCCCGAGCCTGAACCCGAGCCCATACCGGAACCCGATCCCGTGGTACCCGAAGCCGGATAGCCGGGCCGACGATGTCCACCCCGGCCACGTCAATCCCGGTGATCTCGGCCTTGCTCCAGGCTCCGAACGACCCGGTCAAAGTGCTGGTGTCCGGGGGTATAGGCGCAGGGAAGACCACGTTGCTCGCCGTCGTGCGCAACGCCTTGCGCGATGCAGGCGTAGTGGTGTCGAGCCGGCCCGCCGACGACGGGGCGTTGATCGTCGACGACGCCCAGCTGCTCTCCGACGATGACCTCGCGCTGCTGTGCGAGCGGGCCGCCGAACCGGATCGCACCGTCGTGGTCGCCACGGAGCCGCTGGCACATCACGGCCCGCTGGGCGCTCTGACCTTGGCTCTCACCCGGGAGAATCCGGCGGTGACGCTGGGCGCGTGGACAGCCGCCGAGCTGTCCGGGTCGGCGCCCGATCGGGTGGCGGCCATCCTGGCCGCGACGGCCGGGATCCCGTTTCTCGTCGCGGCGGCACTGGAAGCCGATTCGCCCACCGAGGCTGCCCGTTTCGCTCTCGTGGAGCGACTGCGTCGGCTGGATCAGCCGGTGCTCGACACCCTGCTGGTGTGCTCGCTGGATCCGCGCCTCGGTCCCGATGATATCGCCGCCGTGCTGCAGGTGGGTGCGGGCGAAGCCCAGGCGCTGGTGGATCGCGCCCGGGCGAGCGGGCTGCTGGAACCCGGAAGGCATCCGGCTTTCCAGCGACTGCTGCATCAGGTCGTCGCGGAGATCATCGGGGCCGCGCGCCACCACGACACCGAGATATCACTGCTGCGCTCGCAACTCGAAATGACCACGCTGTCAGCCGATCTCGCACTGAGGATGGCCGAACACGGTTTACGTGACGCTCAACTGGCCGACGCGCTGACCGGCTTGGCGGCGCGGCACCGAGACGATCCCGCCCGGGCGGCACGGTTGTACCGGGCGGCCACCGACGCCGGATCGACACACCTGAGCGCCGAGCTCGGGGATGCGCTGGCCCTGACCGGTGACTGCACGACCGCTGCCCGGCTGGCCGATGACCTGCTCGGCTCCACCGACCCGGCGCAGCGCGCCGCGGCGGTCCGGATCGCGGCGAGTGTGGCCATGCACGACGGCGCTGCGGCGTCGGCGACCGATCTGTTCCGCTGGCTCGGTCCGTATCCGGATGCATTCGTCGGCTCCGCGGCCGCGGTGGTGGCGATGGCCACCGGGGACGTCGCGACTGCCAGGGCCGCACTCGAGCTGCCGGACACCGGCCCGCCGACCTCGACGGCGCGGGCGGCGCGCAGTTTGGCCGATGGATTATTGGACACCCTGAACCGTCCGTTCCCCACCGCGATCAGCAGGCTGAGCCAGGCGATCACCGCGGAATGGTCGGCGACCCGGGTGGCGCCGGACAGCCCTGCCGCACTTGTCACCCTGGTTGCCCTGCACGGCGGCGACCCGGTGCGTGCCCGCAGCATCATCGGGCGCGCGGCCGGGCACGGCGAGGTGTTCACCGCACACCGGCACCGGCTGCTGCTGGGCTGGACCCGCATGCTCGACGGACAGCTGAACCGCGCCGCCGGTGATGTCGCCGCCGTCGATCCGGCGGCGCTGCCCCGCCGCGATGCACTGTGGTCGGCGGCGCTGAGTACCGCGATCGCGCGACGCGCCGGGGACAGCGGCGCCATGCAGCGGCACTGGTACTCCGGTATGGAGGTGCTCGCCGAGTACTCGATGGACCTCTACTCGCTGCTGCCGCTGGGGGAACTGTGGGTCGCGGCGGCGCGGTTGCGCCTGGTGGATCGGCTGCAGCATCACGTCGATGATGCGCTGCGCCTCCTCGACACCCTCGGCCACCCGCCGCTGTGGTCGGTGCCCCTGCACTGGGCCGGGGTGCACGCCGGGATTCTGGCCAATTCGCCGGACGCCGTCGCGCCGCACGGTCAGGCCCTCACGGCGGCGGCCGCCGACAGCGCCTACGCACGCGCGCTGGCGACCGCGGGCCGGTCCTGGTTACGCGTGCTCGCCAATCAGGTCGACGTCGACGAGGTGACGCTGGCGGCTCGTGCGCTCGCACAGTTCGGACTCACCTGGGATGCGACCCGGCTGGCCAGCCAGGCCGCGTTGCAGACGCCCGATCCCCGGGTGTCGCAGGCGATGCTGCAACTTGCGCGGGACCTGAAGGTCACCACCGCCGATGTCCCTGAAGATCCGGAGGTCGTCGGCGACGCGCCCCGCGCGGCAGGCGCCGCCCCGCGCCCCACGACGGCTTCGTCATCGCGGCTGTCCGACCGCGAGCGGGAGGTCGCCGAACTGCTGTTGCTCGGCATGCCTTACCGCGATATCGGCAGCCAGCTGTTCATCTCCGCCAAGACCGTCGAGCACCATGTGGCACGCATAAGGCGCCGGTTAGGAGCGGAGTCCCGCTCGGAGATGCTGTCGATGCTGCGCGCTCTGATCGACACCCCCGCCTGACCCAAACGCGATCGCCCGAGGCTACCAACTAGTGAGTTAGGACAGCCTTGCTAGCGGTACGACAAACGGTGATGTAACTATGAGCAGGCAAATAGCCTAGGTTACCGATGAGTAACTATACTCAAGTTACCAGACAGTAACTTAAACCTCGGGGAGGCACGCGGTGCAGCACACGCTCGAAGTGAGCAGGTTGGTCCTCGCAATGCTGATGACCGCTGTCGTCTTGGTATTCGCCGCCAAGCGCGTGCTGTGGCTGACGAAGCTGATCAGCTCCGGCCAGAAGGTCGGTGACGAACGCGGCCGCAAGAACGATCTGGTCAAGCGCTTCCTGAACCAGAACAAGGAAGTCTTCGCCCAGTCGAAGCTCCTGAAGTGGTCGATCCCCGGTATCGCGC
>JBPPMV010000634.1:0-9410 GCA_051306235.1 Mycobacterium sp.
GGAGCCGACCTGACCCGCCGGCACGTCCCGAGTCGCAGCATCACCAAAGGGATCGAAACGAAGCACAGCAATCCACCTCCTCGTCGTTTGCGGAGCCCGCCGGGTGGCGAGCCACTCAACCACTGTGCAACGACGAATTTAGCACTCGAGTTACGAGAGTGCCAGTACCAATTTCTCGCTCTTCTCCCACGGGTCCTGCTGTGCTGCAGACGCTCTCGCCGATCGGCGGGACGGAGGACGATTGTGGACATAACAGGGGACAGCCACCAGAGGGGTGGAGCGCCGCCCCGGCGGGCGGGTTGGTTTCACGCTTCGCCACGGGGGTATCTCCACAGTTCGCCCCGCATACCGGAGGAGACCTATGTCCGTCCAGTCGTATCCAGCCCCGAACGGCGTCATCCCCTACCCGGGCCACACCGACCAGATGGACCGTCGCCCCCGCGACGAGATGAGCGACTATGTCGGGCGGGACCTGCTGGCCGGGAAGCGCGCGCTGATCACCGGCGGCGACTCCGGGATCGGGCGGGCGGTGGCGGTGGCCTTCGCCAAGGAGGGCGCCGATGTCGCGATCGCGTACCTCGACGAGAACGATGATGCCGAGCACACCGTCGCACTGATCGAGGAGCAGGTGCGTCGCGGGGTCGCACTGCCCGGCGATCTGGCGGATGCGGCGCACTGCCGAGCGGTCGTCGCCGACACCGTCAAGGCCTTCGGCGGACTCGACATCCTGGTCAACAATGTCGCCTACCAGTCCCCCGTCGACGATCTCGCCGAGCTGTCCGACGAACAGTGGCGCCGGACATTCGCGGTCAACATCGACAGTTTCTTCTACGTGACCAAGGCCGCACTGCCCCACCTGACACCCGGCGGGGCGATCATCAACACCGCCTCCATCAACGGGTTGCGCGGCAACAAGACGTTGATCGACTACTCGGCGACCAAGGGCGCCGTCATCGCGCTGACCTACTCGCTGTCCCAGTCGTTGAGCGACCGCGGGATCCGGGTCAATTGTGTTGCCCCGGGTCCGGTGTGGACACCGTTGATCCCGGCCACGATGGATGCCGAGAAGGTCGCCGGCTTCGGTGAGCAGGCCCCGATGGGTCGCGCCGCCGAACCTGACGAGATCGCGCCGTCCTACGTGTTCTTCGCCGCCGGCCGGCTGTCCTCGTACTACAGCGGCGAGGTGCTGGCGCCGATCGGGGGCGAAACTCTGCCCGGCTGAGGACCTTCGACCGGGCGCACGCTGCACGCAATTCCGTTCAGCGCATGCGTGTTACTCGGTACATCGATGATGTCGGTCGGGTTGAGTAGATTGTTGTTCACCCCGGGATGGGCATTCGCTACGTCCAGCCGGGTACCCGCCAAGCCGTGCCCCCAGCCGTGCGGCAGGCTGACTACGCCGGGCGTGACCTCGTCGGAAACCTCCACCGCCACGGTGAGGCTGCCTTCGGTGGTGCTGACCTCAGCGAGACCCCCTTCGGTCACGCCGGCGCGTTCGGCGTCGACGGGGTGGATCAGCAGGGTGCAGCGGTCACGACCCTTCATCAAGGTTGCCACGTTGTGTAGCCAGGAGTTGTTGGAGCGCAGATGACGACGGCTGATCATCACCAACTCGGCGTTGTGCCGGTTCATGCGGGCGATCAAGCGGGGGACGTCACCGGTGATGTGCGAATGCAGCAGTTCCACCTTTCCCGATGGAGTCGTCACCGTCTCAGCGAGTCGTCCGCCCGCCAGTTCCTCCAATCGCAGACCGTTGGGATGACGCCGAACCTCGGCCAGCGTCAGTCCCCCCGGTCGCTCGCCGAACCGGTCGCCCCACGGGCCCACCCGGATGCTCAGATCGGCAAGCCGTTCGGGTCCGCGGCCCTGAAGTGCTGCCATCACCTGGTCCGGGTCCAGCCCGGTCAGTGGATTGTTCGGCAGGCCCGAGAAGGTGGCGATCATACCTGCGGTGTACAGGTCGTCGAGAGCAGCGACATCGACGTCACCGACCGGGGTGCCGAACAGGGCTCCGCCCAAGCGCAGCAACAGTTCCCACTCGTGGGGCCGTTGCGGGTCGGGTTGGGGTTCGAAGACCGCCTCCGAATAATTGACACATGACGCGACGGCGTACATCCAGTACAGGTCGTCGATGTGCGGGTGTTCCAGCGGGGACAACCCGGGAAAGATCACGTGGGCATGTCGGGTGGTCTCGTTCAACCAGTTGTCGATGGCGATCATGGCATCGAGCGAACCCAGCGCTTCGGTCAGCCTACCGGCCCCCGGAACTGAGACCGCCGGGTTCCCCGCCACCGTGATCAACGCGCGGATGCGTCCGTCACCGGGTGTGTCGATCTCTTCAGCCAGGCAACCCACCGGGAAACAGCTGAGCACTTCCGGCGCCCGCCGCACCCGACTGTGGAACCGGCCGAACGCGTAACCCTCGCCGTCCTGGTCGGGTGGTTTGCCGAACATCGGCACCCACACCGGCGGTTTCGCGAACACCGAGCCGCCTGCGCGATCCAGCGACCCGAGTGCGGTGTTGATCACGAACACCAGCCACGTGGCGAGCGTGCCGAACTCCTGCGCACTCGCGCCAATGCGGCTGTACAGCACCGGGTTACGCGCAAGTGCCAGATCGTGGGCGAGCCGGCGGATCGTGTCTGCGTCGATCCCGGTCGCGATGGCCACGCGTTCAGGAGTGAACGGCTCGGCCAGCGCGACGACGTCGTCGAGACCGAGCACGCGGTCACGCAGGTGGTCGGGTTTACGTATCCAGCCCTGCTCGTCGAGGGTGCGCAGGATGGCGAACAACAGCAGGGCATCGGTACCCGGGTGGATCGGTACCCACTCGCTGGCACGTTCGGCGGTGCGGGTCCGGCGAGGATCCACCACGACTACCTTGCCGCGTTTCGTGATCGCGTCCAGCATGCCCATGATGTTCGGGGCTGACAGCATCGAACCCTGCGATGCGGCGGGGTTGGCTCCGAGAACCATGAGATGATCGGTGCGGTACAGATCGGGGATCGGTCCGTTCCACATCGCTCCGAACAGTAGACAGCACACCACATTGAGCGGCCACTGATCGACAGTGCCCGGCGAGTAGTAGCCCTGCATTCCGCCCGCTTGAGCGAAGCCCAATAGCGATCCGATATAGGTCCCCAAATCGCTGTTGTGCGCCACCGGATTCCCGACATAAACCGTCAGCGCACGGATCCCGTCGCTGTCGAGGACCGGCCGCAGCACCCGCTCGGCCTCAGCGTAGGCATCCGCCCAGGACACTTCGACATGTGATCCATCGGGCCGGCGCACAAGCGGTCGGCGGATCCGGTCGGGGTCTTCGTGGAGATGGCCGATCGACGCCCCCTTGGGGCAGATGTGTCCGCGGGACCAGACATCGTCCCGGTTGGGCCGCACACCGGTGACGCGCCCCTCGGCCACCTGCACCCGCAGCCCGCACATGGCCTCACACAACGGGCACGTCATGAGGTGCTCAGTTTGCGTCAATGCACGCCTCCGACGGTGCGATTCACCTTCACACTTTTCTATTTTTCATAATTACTATCAGAAACAGATGTGTCAATAGGTGCTGGTTTCGCCCCACGGCTCCTGCCGGCATTCGGACGAGCGCCCGGCACCTAGCGTGCCTTTTTCCGGCGTCCGCGCGCGGGCTCCGGCGTGAGACCGTACTGCGCGGATATCCCGCTGAGTAGCAGCGTCATTCGCTGCTGGAAGGACTCATCGCTGAAAGGGTCGTAGCCGGACTTCGCGATAGCGCGCAGCGCAGGGTAGGCAGAAGCGTCGCTGCGCACGGTGACTTGAACGACGCGAACCGGCCAGGGCTGCCCGTCATCGGCCTTGAGGCGTTCTCGATGCGCTTCGTTGACGCTGCCGATCGCCATCGCGCTCACCGCAGCCCACACCGCCATGGCATCATCGGGCGCCAGGCCGTGGCCGGCCAATGCATCCAAAGCCGTTCCGACATAGTCCATCTCCATATCGAACGGCATGGCTCCGCTGACGAACTTCTCGACCAGAGCGGGTTCGGCGGCGAGCACGTTTCGCACGTAGGTCGCGTAAGTCCGCAACCAAATCGCCCAGTGCTCACCGTCGTAGCCCGGCGGTGGCGACTTGACCAATGCGCCTTCGGCAGCGAGACGCAGGAGCTCGTCCTGGTTCTTCACGTGATGGTAGAGCCCGGGCAGGCTGACACCGAGATGCTCGGCGACGCGACGCATGCTGATGTTGTCGGTGCCGATGGCGAGCACGGCATCGATGATCGCGGTCTTGTCGATCCGCGGTGGCCGGCCTCGGCGAGGTGTCGTGGACCTGGTCTCCATCGCCGACAGCTTATCGATGGAATTCTCATAATCCAGTCAAATAAGGGGGCGGGCACTGCCGGTACCGTCGATGACAGAAACCCTGTACACGATCGAGGTGCCATGACCGACAACCCGGCCGAAGTAGTCGAAGAAGCCGCACACCCGCCACGCCGGGCCGGAGCGCGCCGGCGCCGCACCGCAGTGGTGACGGCCGTCCTGGCGCTGCTGTTCGGGGTGCCGTGGTGGACGCTGGTGGCCGCCGGCGGCTGGCCGGTCACCGTCGTGGTGCTCGGCACGCTGCTGTTCGGGGCGGCGTTGATCGCGCTGCCCACCCTGTTGTTCACCGGCCACGGAAAACACCGGGACCTGCCCTCGGCGCTGGGCGACGTGCTGCTGGGCGTGATGTGGGTGCTGTTCGTCTGGTCGGTGCTCGGCAACGTGCTGCGCCTGATCCTGCTGGCGGCCGGGGTCGAGGACCCGCTGCGCTCCCGGGTGGTCGCCGTCTCGGTCATCGCGGTGGCGGCGATACTGCTGGCCTGGGGTCATTTCGAGGCGATGCGGGTGCCGCGGGTCCGGCCGATCGAGGTGCGGATCCCCCGACTGGGCCGCGGGCTGGACGGTCTGCGCGTCGCGATGATCACCGATACCCACTACGGTCCGCTGGACCGGGCGCAGTGGTCGGCCGACATGGTGGCCCGGGTCAACGAACTCGACGCCGACATCGTCTGCCATGTCGGCGATATCGCCGACGGGACGGTCGAGGTGCGTCGCAACCAGGCGAGCCCGCTGGCCGCGGTGCAGGCGACGTCTGCGCGGGTGTACGTGACCGGTAACCACGAATACTTCAGCGAGGCGCAGGGCTGGCTGGACTACATGGAGAGCATCGGCTGGGATTCGCTGCACAACCGGCATCTCATCGTCGAGCGCGACGGTGACCGACTGGTGGTGGCCGGGGTGGATGACGCCACCGCCGAAGGCTCCGGATTGCGGGGGCACGGCGAGGATCTGGCCACTGCGCTGACGGGCGCCGATCCGGCGCTGCCGATCCTGCTGCTCGCCCATCAGCCCAAGCAGATCCCCCAGGCCGTGGCTGCCGGTGTCGATCTGCAGATCTCGGGCCACACCCACGGCGGCCAGATCTGGCCGTTCAACTTCCTGGTCCGGCTGGATCAGCCGGTGGTACAGGGGCTGAGCGCGCACGGTGCGCGCACCCAGCTCTACACCAGTCGCGGGACCGGTTTCTGGGGCCCGCCCTTCCGGGTGTTCGCGCCCAGCGAGATCACCCTGCTGACATTGCGTGCGGAGTAGGTCACCGGCGCGCTGACGGTGTGACGGCCGACACTGCTGCAGCACCGAAATCCGCTGCGCTGTATCCAAACTCACACCGCGAAACTTGCTTTACATAGAATTAACACGGACCATCGTGGTGTTGCACAAGTCGGGTGATCCCCGATCCGGCACATCAGATATACAACCAAAGCCCCTGTGACCCAGGGCGTTCAAGGAGTGAGAGAAATGTCCCTCGCGCAGTTTCGCGTCAACATGAAGCACGCCAACAATCGGCGTCGCCTCTACGCGCGGATCAACGCACTGCCCGATTCGACGGTTCGTGAAGAACTGATCGCCGTGGCGCAGCGATACGAGCTGGAGAACTCACTTCGCTGATGTGATCCGTGCGATCCGCAGACCAGAGCCGGTGGCCCTTCGGGCCCCGGCTCTGATTCGTTTCACCGCCCCGCGAGGTGGGCACCTACATCAACGGAGCCGGTGCCCGGCGTGCCGCGACCAGGGGCGTCGGCGATCTGCACATGCCCGATCCGTTCGGTGCACCTGTCGATCACCGCGCCGATATCGTCCCCGTTCACCCTCAGGTGATACAGATCCGCCAGCAGGCGCACCGACGGGCTCTCCACCCGGTCGAGCACCGCCAGCACGTCTGTGGCGGTGCGCAGCGGGGCCCAGTACCGCGATCCCGGCGACTGATGCCGTCGTTCCCCCACCGCACTCGCGAGGTCACACCTGGAGCGCGGGCCGGGCGGGCACCGCAGCCGGTGGCGGCGGGGCAACCTCCCTGCGGCGTTTGACGACGACGGCCACCGTGGCAACGGCCGCCACTCCGGTCAGGATCAGCGTGGGCCAGAACAGTGCCTGAGCGATCACAACCCGACGTTGCACCTTCATCCCCGTGCGGGTGACCGAGCGTGCACGACTGGTGACACTCATAAGCGCCTCTCCCATCTATTGTTTCGCACCGGCAATACCCTCGTCGTGTTCGCGGGAAACGCCGTCGGTGCCGTCGGGTTCGTCGAAGCTGACGTTCACACGCTGAAATCCCTTGGCCTGCTGTGCTTCGGCCTGACCGGCGTACATGCGCCGGTCGGCTGCGGTCAGGTCGACGTTATCGGTGAAGGGTGTGAGCAGCGCCCGTGGATGCAGCCGGTCCACGCGTACCGCATTGATCTCCGCGCAGATCAGCAGTGACGTGCCGACCAGGTACAGGAACGCCAGCAGACCGAGCACGATGGCGAACACACTGTTGGTCACACTCGCCGACGCGACCACCGAGGACACGTAGGTCGCGCCGAACCACTGCAGCATCTGCCACAGCACCGCGGCGATCACCGCGCCGGGCAGCACCTCCCGCACGGTCAGCGACCGCACGGTGGTGACCCGGAACGCCACGACGACGACCGCGGTGTTCAACAGCAGGGAGGCGATGACGACGCCGCTGGTGCCGACAATGCCCAGGTTGGCCCAGCTCTTGCCGGCCGCGGTGAGCAGCGTCGTGGCGATCAGTGCCGATCCGAGCACGATCAGCAGCATGAGGCTGCGCACACGGGCCTTGATCGGATCGGGGCGCACATAGCGCGGCACGGCCCACACGGTGTCCATGGCGTTCTGCAGCGCCGTGCCGACACCGAGTCCGCCGTAGAGCGCACCGGCGATACCGATCACCACCGCGGTGGTGCCGCCGCTGAGAGCACTCGGTTCGTTTAGTTGGTTGCCGAGCAGCGGGAGCTGGCTGATCGCGGACTCCACAATCTGCTCGCGCCACTCGGGTCGGTCGCGCAGCACCACCCCAAGGGCCGTGGTGAGCAGCAGCAACAGCGGGAAGAGCGACACGAAGGCGTAGTAGGTGATCAGCGCAGCCAGATAGTTGGCCTGGTCATCTATGTACTTGTAGATGACGGCGATGACGAATCCCGCCGCCCGGCTTCGCTGCTGCAAACGATCGAGCCAGCCCAGCATCCTGACCTCCACCCACCCCGCGGCTCTGTTCCGACGGGAGGGTGTACCCATTCGACGCGGCGTTCTCACGCGATGTCGGTGTGATGCCCGCTGCACCCACCTCGTCGGACCTCACCGTTCGAGCATGCGGAGCTCGGCCGGTACCGGTGCGATGGCCTGCCCGAACAGGAAACCCTGGCCCATCTCGCAACCCCAGTCGGCGAGCAGGTTCCATTGCTCGCGGGACTCGATGCCTTCAGCGATCACCGACAGGCCCAGGCTTTCGCCCAAGCTCAGGACCGCACGGGTGATCGCTTCACAACGCGGATCCTGCGGTAATCCGCTGATGAACTGCTTGTCGATCTTCAGGATGTCGATCGGCAGGTCGACGATCTTGGCCAGACCGCTGAATCCGGTGCCGACGTCATCGATGGCGAACCGCACGCCGATCTCGCGGAGCGCTTCGAGGTCGGCCCTGACGGAGGGGGCGAGTCGTCCGGCGTAGGTCTCGGTCAATTCGAGGACGAGCCGGTCGGGAGCGAGACCGGTCGCTTCGAGCGCTTCGAGGACGTCGGCACGAAAATTGCCCACTTCCAGCTGCCGACCCGACACGTTGACGTGTATTGCAGCGGTGTGCAGCGGTGAGCGCCACAGTTCAGCGTGGCGGCACGCTTCGTGAAGAACGTACCGGCCGATATCGGACATCTGGCGGGAGGTTTCGGCAACAGCCAGGAACTCGGACGGCTTGAGTAGTCCCCGCTTGGGATGCTGCCACCGAAGAAGCGCTTCGACGGCGACCTTTTCAGCGGTGCGCAGGTTCACGATCGGCTGGAAGTGAACGACGAATTCGCGCAGAGTCACCGCCCTTTGCAGTTCGGGAATCAGCTGCAGAGCGCGGTGCATGGCCGCCTCTTCCAAGGTCTCGGCGAGAGCCACGCAGTCCTTTCCGCTGCGCTTCGCCTGATACATCAACGCGTCGGCCCTCTGCAGGAGCCCTTCGGCCGTGCATCCTGGCGTCGATATCGCCACGCCGCCGCTCACCGAGAGCTGGTTGTACACGCCGCCCACGGCCAGCGTGACCGACCGATGCAGTTCGTTTCGGATCCGGTCTGCGACGCGCTGCACGTGGGCGATATCGGACACATCCGGGCAGAGCACGGCAAACTCGTCCCCGCCCAGCCGCGCCGCGGTGTCCCGGGACCGAATCGAGGCTTCGATGCGGCGCGCGATCGTCGCGAGCACCTTGTCACCCTGGGCGTGACCCCAGGTGTCGTTGACCGCCTTGAACCCGTCAAGGTCCAGGAAGATCAGGCCGACCCGTCGCGCTTCGTCAGCCGCGGCGTCGGCCAGGGCCTGCTCGGCGCGTTCCATGAAGAGCGCGCGGTTCGCCAATCCCGTCAGCCGATCATGCATGGCCAGATGCTGAAGTTCGGCTTCGGCGAGTTTGCGGAGGGTGATGTCCTCGACCAGACCCATCCCGTACGGGCTGGACCCCTGTGGCGCCACCACCGAGGCGGACACCGCTCCCCACACCGTGCCGCCGTCCACGTGCCGGAACGCGACCTCTGCGTCGAACTGTTGGTCGCTGCGCAGCGTCAGCAATCTCTGCAAGGTTCCCAGCGCGCAGGCGCCACCGTCCATGCCGCCGAGTTCTGTCACGGTTGTGGCCAGTACGTCGGCGATCGATCGGCCGAGTAATGCGGCCATGGCCTGGTTGCAGCGCGTGATCCGCCCGGAGCTCTCGAACATGAACATGCCCATCGGGGCGGTGTCGAACGCCAGCCGGAACCTTTCCTCGCTCTCCGCCAGCGCCTGCTCGGCGGCCCGCTGCTCGGTGACGTCGGTGGCGACGCCGATGTATCCCGCGCAGTCGCCGTCGCC
>JBPPMV010000635.1:0-4919 GCA_051306235.1 Mycobacterium sp.
TCTACGACACCGTCATCGTGTTCGACAAGGTGGAGGAGAACACCGACGGGTTCGAGCACACCACCCGCCGAACCTTCGCCGAGCAGGCCAACCTCGCGGTCAACCAGACCTTCATGCGCTCGATCAACACCAGCCTCATCTCGGCCCTGCCGATCATCGCGCTGATGGTGATCGCGGTGTGGCTGCTCGGGGTCGGCACGCTGCAGGATCTCGCTCTGGTGCAGCTGGTCGGTGTGCTCGTCGGTACCTACTCGTCGATCTACTTCGCCACCCCGCTGCTGGTGAGTCTCCGTGAACGCACCGAGCTGGTGCGCAAGCACACCAAACGGGTGATGCGGCGCCGCGCCGCGGCGGCGGCCAAGCTCGGCACCGACGCCGATATCGACATCGATGACGATGACACCGTCGACGAGAGTGCCGCCGACGAGCCGAAGACGGTGACCGCGCCTGCCGGCCCGGCACCGGACAAGCCCGCGCCCGGCGCGCGCCCGAACCGGCCCAACCGACCGTCGGGCAAACGGCGGCCGTAGTGCCTGGGCGTGCGATCCTGCGGGCAGGCAAGGTGACCGCCGGCCTGGCGCTTTCGGTGGCCCTGGTGTCGACCGGCTGCTCGGTCGGGTCCGACGATGTCATCGATTACGCCGTCGACGGCACGCTGACCAGCTATAACACCAACTCGGTGGCCGGTGCCGCGTCCGGCGGGCCGCAGGCCTTTGCACGGGTGCTCACCGGATTCACCTACCGCGGGCCCGACGGCCAGATCGTCAGCGACCGTGACTACGGCACGGTGTCGGTGGTCGGTCGCGCTCCGCTGATCCTCGACTACGAGATCAACGCCAATGCCGTGTATTCCGACGGGAAACCGATCACCTGCGATGACATGGTGCTGACCTGGGCGGCGCAATCCGGGCGGTTCCCGGCCTTCGATGCGGCCAGCACGGCCGGCTACCGCGATATCGCCATGATCGACTGTGTGCCCGGCCAGAAGAAGGCCCGGGTGTCCTTCGCCCAGGACCGCGCCGTCGTCGACTACGGGCAGCTGTTCGGCGCGACGTCACTGCTGCCCTCCCATGTGCTGGCCGACGAACTCGGTCTCGGCGACGGCGGCGTCACCGTCGCCGTGCAGAGCAGCGATGTGGGCAATCTGGAACGGATCGCGCGGGCCTGGAACGCGACCTGGGGCCTCGACGCCGACACCGATATCAAGCGGCTGCCGTCATCCGGTCCGTACAAGGTGGACTCGATCACCGAGGACGGCGGGGTCGTCCTCGTCGCCAACGACAAGTGGTGGGGGGCCAAGCCCGCGACACCCAGGGTGACGGTGTGGGCCCGCGGTGCCGATATCCAGGACAAGATCAACAGCGGATCCTTCGATGTCGTCGATATCGCGGCGGGCTCATCGGGCACCCTGAACCTGCCCGCCGGGTACTCCCGCACCGACACCGCCTCGGCCGGTATCGAGCAGTTGATCTACTCGGCGCAGGGACCGATGGCCGCCCCGCCCGCGCGGCGCGCACTGTCGCTGTGCACGCCACGGGACACCATCGCCCGCAACGCGCAGGTGCCGATCGCCAACGCGCGGCTCAGCCCGGCCACCGAGGACGCGGTGTCGGCCGCCGAGAGTGCCGGGGAGGCCGGGCAGTTCACCGTCGCCGATATCGAGGGTGCGCGGGTGGCGCTGAACAACCAGCCGTTGACCGTGCGGATCGGGTACCAGAGCCCCAACCCGCGGCTGGCCGCCACCGTCGGTGCGATCGCCCAGGCGTGCGCCGCCGCGGGTATCACCGTCACCGAGGCGGCCGGAGATGCGGTGGGCCCGCTAAGCCTGCGGGACAACACGATTGACGTGCTGATCGCGAGCACCGGCGGTGCACCGGGAAGCGGCTCGACCGGATCGTCCACCCTGGATGCCTACGATCTGCACACCGGTAACGGCAACAACCTCTCCGGCTACAGCAACGAGCGGATCGACGGCATCATCGACGCCCTGGTGGTGACCGCGGATCCCAAGGAGCTGGCCCGGTTGCTGGGGGAGAGCGGCCCCATCCTGTGGGCTGATGTCCCGACCGTGCCGCTGTACCGTCAGCAGCGGACGCTGCTGACCTCCAAGGAGGTCAGCGCGGTGAGCAGCAACCCGACCCGATGGGGAGCAGGATGGAACATGGACCGGTGGGCCCTGTCATGACGAGCGCCGCGTGCCGCGAGGCTGCATCGCTGATCAACGCGTTGACCCGCAACGCGGCGGATTTCCCGATACCCGGTGTCGACTTCAAGGATCTGACTCCGGTGCTCGCCGATCCGCGCGGACTGGCCGTGGTGACCGATGCGCTGGCCGAGGCGGCAGAGGGCGCCGATCTGATCGCCGGTGTGGATGCGCGTGGGTTCCTGCTGGGCGCCGCGGTGGCGTTGAAGCTGGGCACCGGTGTGCTGGCGGTCCGCAAGGGCGGCAAGCTGCCACCGCCGGTGCACACGGTGCAGTACGACCTGGAGTACGGGTCGGCGACGCTGGAGATCCCCGCCGACGGTATCGATCTGGCCGGTCGCAGCGTTCTGGTGATCGACGATGTGTTGGCGACCGGTGGCACCCTGACAGCGGCGGCCCAGGTGCTCGTCAACGGCGGTGCCCGGGTCATCGGCGCGGCGGTGGTTCTGGAGCTGACCGCGCTGAACGGACGCGCCGCCGTGCAACCGCTGCAGGTCACCAGCCTCATCACGGGCTGAGGGCTATTCTCGAACTTCAGGCCGAGAAGTCCAGCAGAGTGCCAGGAGGTGAGCATGGCTGACGATTCCGGTAGCGGACAGGTCGTCGCGTCCCCGCCGACGGGTGAGAGCGTAGCGCCGGACACCTCGAAGATCAGCGCATCGCGACGGGTGCGCGCGCGGTTGGCCCGGCGGATGACATCGCAGCGCAGCCTGGTCAACCCCGTGCTGGAGCCGCTGGTCGCGGTGCACCGGCAGTTTCACCCCAAGGCTGATCTGGCGATCCTGCAGCGTGCCTACGATGTCGCCGATGAGCGCCACGCCGACCAGCTGCGGCGCTCCGGTGACCCGTACATCACCCATCCACTGGCGGTGGCCAATATCCTGGCCGAGCTGGGCATGGACACCACGACGTTGGTGGCGGCACTACTGCACGACACCGTCGAGGACACCGGCTACACGCTGGAGGCGCTGACCGAGGACTTCGGCAGTGAGGTCGGACATCTGGTCGACGGCGTCACCAAACTGGACAAGGTGGCGTTGGGCAGCGCCGCCGAGGGCGAGACCATCCGCAAGATGATCATCGCGATGGCGCGGGACCCGCGGGTTCTGGTGATCAAGGTCGCCGACCGTCTGCACAATATGCGCACGATGCGGTTCCTGCCGCCGGAGAAGCAGGCCCGCAAGGCCCGTGAGACGCTCGAAGTCATTGCGCCACTTGCGCACCGGCTCGGTATGGCGACGGTGAAGTGGGAACTGGAGGATCTGTCGTTCGCGATCCTGCACCCCAAGCGGTACGAGGAGATCGTGCGACTGGTGGCCGACCGGGCGCCGTCGCGCGACACCTACCTGGCCCGGGTGCGCGCCGAGATCGGCTCATCGCTGGCCGCCATGAAGATCAACGCCTCGGTGGAGGGCAGGCCCAAGCACTACTGGTCGATCTACCAGAAGATGATCGTCAAGGGCCGCGATTTCGACGATATCCACGACCTGGTCGCGGTGCGGATCCTGTGCCACGATATGCGCGACTGCTACGCGGCCGTCGGCGTGGTGCATTCGCTGTGGCAACCGATGGCGGGCCGGTTCAAGGATTACATCGCCCAGCCGCGTTACGGCGTCTACCAGTCACTGCACACCACGGTGATCGGGCCGGAGGGCAAACCGCTGGAGGTGCAGATCCGCACCAACGATATGCACGACACCGCGGAATTCGGTATCGCCGCGCACTGGCGATACAAGGAATCGAAGGGCCGCAACGGTTTACCGGCCGGAACCTCGGCGGCCGAAATCGACGAGATGGCCTGGATGCGCCAACTGCTCGACTGGCAGCGAGAGGCCGCGGACCCCGGCGAGTTCCTGGAGTCGCTGCGGTACGACCTTGCGGTACAGGAGATCTTCGTCTTCACCCCCAAGGGTGACGTGGTCACCCTGCCCACCGGGTCCACCCCCGTCGACTTCGCCTATGCCGTGCACACCGAGGTCGGGCACCGCTGTATCGGCGCGCGGGTCAACCACCGGTTGGTGGCACTGGAGCGCAAGCTCGAAAACGGCGACCAGATCGAGGTTTTCACGTCCAAGGCGGCCAACGCCGGCCCGTCGCGGGACTGGCAGACCTTTGTGGTCTCACCGCGTGCGAAGGCCAAGATCCGGCAGTGGTTCGCCAAGGAACGTCGCGAAGAGGCACTCGAAGCCGGAAAGGACGCCATCGTCAAGGAGGTTCGCCGCGGCGGACTTCCCTTGCAGCGGTTGATGAACGGCGACTCGATGAGCGCGCTCGCGCGCGAGTTGCACTATGCCGACGTCTCGGCGCTCTACACCGCGGTCGGTGAAGGGCACACCTCGGCGCGGCATGTGGTGCAGCGCCTGTTGGCCCAGCTCGGCGGTGACGAGGAGGCCGAGGACGAGATCGCCGAACGGTCCACCCCGGCGACCATGCCGGTGCGGCAACGCACCAGCGACGATGTCGGAGTGTCGGTTCCGGGGGCGGCCGGGGTGCTGACCAAGCTCGCCAAGTGCTGCACGCCGGTACCCGGCGACGTCATCATGGGTTTCGTCACCCGCGGTGGCGGAGTCAGCGTGCACCGAACCGACTGCACGAACGCCGAATCGCTGCAGGACCAGTCCGAGCGCATCATCGAGGTGCAGTGGTCGCCGTCGCCGTCGTCGGTGTTCCTGGTGGCCATCCAGGTCGAGGCGCTCGACCGGCACCGGCTGCTCTC
>JBPPMV010000636.1:0-15974 GCA_051306235.1 Mycobacterium sp.
GGCGTCGGTGGTGTCGAGCAGCATGTTGCCCTCGCCGGCGAGTGTCTGTTGCGCTGTCGCCGCCACCTGGTCGGGCCCGATCGCGATCACGAACGCCCACACGGTGAGCGTGTAGAACGCGCCGATCAGGATGACCGCGGCGTAGGTGGCACGGGGGATGGTCTTCTCGGGGTCACGGGCCTCATCGCGGAACACGGCGGTGGCCTCGAATCCGATGAACCCGGTGAGCGCGAACAGGATGGCGATGCCAAGGACGCCCTGGGTGAAGACCTCAGGGGTGAACGACGCAAACGTGATGCCTGCCGGTCCCGGGTCGGCCACGATCGCCAGGTCGAGGATCACCACGATGCCGATCTCAAGGGCCAAGGCCACGCCGAGCACCTTGGCGCTCAGTTCGATGTGCCGGTAGCCCAGCACGGCGACGATCGCCAGCACTGCGAATGAGTAGACGGGCCATGGGATGACCGGACCGTCGTAGAAGGCGACTGTGTCACCGATGGCCCAGCCGATGTAACCGTAGATGCCGACTTGGATGGCGGTGTAAGCGATCAGCGCCACCACCGCGATGCCTTTGCCCAGCCGCTCCCCGAGACCGACTGTCACGTAGGAGAAGAAGGCGCCGGCTTCGGGAACGTGGGGCGTCATCGTCACGAAGCCGATGCTGAACACCAGGAGCACCAGTGATGCGATCAGGAATCCGACGGGTGCGCCCGCACCGTTGCCCAGACCCATCGCCAGCGGCATGTTGCCGCCGATGACGGTCAACGGGGCAGCGGCCGCGACGACCATGAAGACGATGCCGACAGGTCCGAGGCGGCCCGCCAGGCGCCGACTTTCGGTGGTGGTCATGAGTTCTCCTGAAGTGCCGACGTGAGTAGGTCGTGATCGATGGCGTGTGCGGTGTAACCCCGGTAGCCGGTCACCGTCCCGGCGGCCACCATGGCGTTGACGATGGCCTCTTCGGTGGCCTCGACGGTCAGGTCGAACAGCTGGTCCATCAGATGCGGGCCCACCATGCGCAGCGGAATCTCGGGCTGGATCGAGGTGACGTCCTCGACCATCCCGTACGGCGGGATACCGCGGTTGCCGGTGGCGAACGCCAACATCAGGTCACCGCTGTACTGCTCGCCGGTCCCGCCGAGGCGACCGACCGCGAGCGCGGATCGCTGGGCCAATCGCCGGCATTGGTGCGGCAGCAGGGGCGCGTCGGTGGCGACGATGACGATGATCGATCCCGAACCGGGTGCGTATCCCGGCGGGTAGGCGGGCAGCGGCACGCTGGGTTGCGTCACGGGTATCCCGTTGATCCGTAGTCGTTCGCGGCGGCCGTGATTGGCCTGGACCAGCACGCCGACGGTGTAGCCGAGCACTCGCGATGACGTCCCGATACCGCCCTTGAACTGATGGCAGATCATCCCGGTGCCGCCACCCACATTGCCCTCGGCCACCGCGCCGCCGGCCGCGGACTGCAACGCTGATCGGACATGTTCCGGCCGGACGTGAAATCCGTTGATATCGTTGAGGAATCCGTCATAGGTCTCCCCCACCACCGGCAGCGACCAGTACACCCCGTCGCCACGCACCCGCACCTGCTCGGCGACCAGCCCGTCCCGCACGACGCCCACGCTGTGGGTGTTGGTCAGCCCGATCGCGGTGGTGAGCTCACCGGATTCGCGGATCCACTCCAAGCCGGTCAGCTCGCCGCTGCCGTTGAGGACGTGTGAACCGGCGAAGACCGGTTCGGTCCAGATCTCGTCGTGCGGGACGACGACGGTCACGCCGGTGTTGACACCGTCGCCCTGCAGGGTGGTGTGGCCGACGCGCACTCCGGGCACATCGGTGATGGCGTTGTGGGGTCCGGTGGGGTGCTCCCCGATGACCACGCCGAGATCTCTGGCACGCATTGGATTCTTCTCGTTCAGGAGTTATTTTCCTATTTGTAAAAGAACTATGCGCCCGCGTGCGCGCCTGCGCAACAGAAACGGCAAAATAGGTTCATGGCTCGACCGAACCGGCAAGAAGAGCGACGTGGCGAGATCCTCGATGCCGCCATCGCTGTCATCGAGCGCCATGACCTGGCATCGCTCAAGCTTGCCGACGTGGCCGCCGAGCTCGGACTGACCACCAACGCGCTGCGGTACTACTTCACGGACATGGCCGACCTGCTCACCGAACTCGCCTTGCGCTCCGACGTCCGTTTCTATGACGACCGTCGGCAACTCGGCGCCCGCACCGACGATCTGGCGACCCAACTCGCGCTGACGATCGCAGCCGGCCTTCCCTCGGGCCCCGAGGATGCCGAATGGCGCGCCATCTGGCGGGCGGTACTGGCCGCCGGATTCGAGCTCGACCAGCGCCGCGACGTGCAGGCGATCTATCACCGGCAGGTCGGTCTCTACAGCGATCTGCTCACGACGGGTTCCGATGCCGGGGTGTTCAACCTCAACTCCCCCGCGCGGGATATCGCCATGACACTGATGTCGATGGAGGACTATTTCGGCTATCGCATCGTGGCTCGGGATCCGGAACTGGACCGCCGGACCGCGCTGCGGCTGATGCGCGAGTACGCCAGACTGGCCACCGGAGTGACGCTGCCCGACACCCCGTGATCAGCTCTCGATGCTGACCGCGGGCTAGTTGTACTGACCTGAGAGGTTAGGTACGCGGGCGGCGGGTGGTTGGCCGCCGAGTGCTGTGTGGCCGCGGTGGTGATTGTAGGTGTGCAGCCAACGAGGGTATTCAGCGCAGCGTTCCGCGTCGCTGGTGTAGAGCCGGGCATAGGCCCATTCGTCGGCCAGGGTGCGGTGAAAGCGCTCGACCTTGCCGTTGGTTTGTGGCCGGTACGGACGGGTACGGCGATGCTCGATATCGCCGAGTGCGTCGCGGAAGGTGTGAGATCGGTAGCAGGATCCGTTGTCGGTCAGCACCTTTCGAACCGTGATGCCGCATTTGTTGAACCAGGTGTTGGCGCGGGTCCAAAACTCTGCTGCGGTTTCCTTGCGTTCATCAGCGAGCAGCTCGCTGTAGACCAGCCGGGAGTGGCCGTCGATGGCCGTGTGTAAGAAGTGGTGACCGCGCAGTGGGTCGCCCCACTTACTGCGACGTCCTGAACTTTTATCGGCTTTGGAGTTGCGGTTTCCGATAGTGCGCCCCAGCATCCGCCAGCCGCCGCCTGCGGGGATCTTGCCGACTTTCTTGACGTCCACGTGGACCAGTTCCCCGACGGCCGCCGTTTCGATGCGGCGGATGACCCGGCCGGTGGGGCGGTCCAGCCAGCGCAACCGGGCGACCCCATAGCGGGTCAGCACTCGGTGCACGGTCGAGGGATGAATGCCCAGCAGATAACCGATCCGGGCTGGTCCCCACCGTCGAATAACCCTGACTTTGATGATCCGGCGCTCGGTGCGCGTCGGTGTCTGGTGCGGGCTTCGGTGCGGTCGTGAGCTGCGATCGGCCATGCCGGCCGTGCCGAGCTCTCGGTAACGAGCGGCCCATCGCTGGGCAGTGGTGACAGCGACTTGGAAGCGTTCAGCTGCCCGTCGCAGCGTCCAGCCGTCCTCGACCACGCAACGGGCAAGTCGCAGGCGGCCGGTTTCTGACAAAGGGGCATTACGGTGGGACACGAAGACCTCCGAGGTGGTTGGTGCGTTCCTAGACAGCTCGCACTTCACTCGGAGGTCTTCTTCATGTCACTACGCCACGCCGTACCTAACGTCCGTGGTCAGTACAGCTAGTTCTCGACATGGTTGGGCATCTCCAGACAGGCGGTCCAGCGGGTCGCGAACGATCTCGTCACCGACAACCTCGCCGTCTTCATGATCAATCCGGGGCACCGCACCTCGCCGCTGCTCACCCTCACCGAGACGGGTCGGACGACGCTGTCGGCCATCGATCGGCTCGCCCGGTCCACCAGCCGCCGCAATGCCGATCGAGTGGGCGCAGATACTGTCACCGCGTTGCGCGCGGGGATCGGCCGAATGCTCACCGCGCTGAAATGAACGGCCTGCCGTCATCGTCGCGGCGAATCAGCCCGCGCTCCTGGAAGGCCGTCAACCAACCCTCCATCGGCCACCATCCCCAGCGCCGGTGGAACACCGCGGCATTGCGCACGATGTCGTCGAGGTGCTCGACGGGCGGGGCCGACACCGGGTGATACTGATGGTAGGCGTCCGCGCCACCGATCCAGCGCAGGGAAATCTGTTGCGCTGCAGCACTCTGCGCGAAATCGGTGTCTTCGGCGCCGTAACCGCGGTAGAGCTCGCAGAAGCCGCCGATCCGCTGCCAGGTGCGCGTTGTCAGGGCGAACGACAGGGACCAGAACAGCGCATGATCCGTCCCCGTCACGATCTGCCGATCGGGTGGCGCAGGGCGGGCCGGATGCGGTTGGGCGAGTTCGTGCAGATTCCCGAATGGATAACCGCCCGGACCGGGTGGCGGGAGATAGGTCACCGGGCCGCACAGCAACGCGTCCATGTGCTCGGGTCGACCGGCCGCGTGCCGATAGCGTTCGATCAATCCGGGACCGGGAATGCAGTCCACATCAAGGAATACGAGGATATCGGCGCCTGCGTCCATCGCCGTGGCAGCACCGAGATTGCGGGCGTGCGCCAGCGGCAGCGCACCGTTCTCGACCGCGCATGTCACCATCGTGGTGGGCAGATCCGCAGCCGCAAGGGCAGGCTCATCGACCAAATCGTCCATCGCCACGATCACATGCAGATCGGCGGGCACCCGGCTGTCGACGATTCCCGCCCGCTGCCTCCGAAGATGGGCTGTTCTGTGGTGGGTGGTCGTGATCACCGCGGTCTTCACGATGCCGCGCGCCGCCGACAGCGCCGTGCGGTGTCCTCGATCGCCGCCGCGGCCCGGCCAGCGGCGCCGTCGACCTCCCAGAGTCGCCACCGTTCGGTGTCGAGCGATCGGGCGCGCTCCACCAGCGCCGGCCACGCGTCGCGCTGCGGCCAGCAGGGTTCTACGACAGCCAGCCGATGCCGTTGCAGCACATCGGCTGTCGTGCGCTGCTCATCGTAGGGGCGATTCTGTGGGATGACGATCGTCGGCCGGGCCGCCGCCGCGACATCGGCGACCGAATTCTGCCCGGCATGCGTGACGACCACATCTGCAGCGCTCAACCGCGGCCAGGGGTCGGCCGTCCACGTGCCCGCCGAGGCGCCGAGCAGGTCCCATGTCAATGCTGGGTCATCTCCGTCGTGGCAGGACTGCGCCTCCCCAGGTCCCAGACCATCAGCGCCCGCAAGCACCACGACCCGTGTCCGGGAATCACCGTCATCGGCGACCGTGGTGCGTACACGGCCGTCGAATCGGCTGATCCCGCCGACATAGGTCGTCTTGTTGTCATGGCGCCGCAGCCAGGCGGGAACGCGCAGGGCACGCGGCCACGCCGCGATGATCTGGTCGGCCATCCGGTGCACCGAATGATGCGGCGCATCAACACGATTGCCAGGTAGTGCCGTCACGACCACCGGAATTCCGAGCAATCGCACGAGCGAAGCGACCTCGACGGACACATCGACGACGAACACCTCAGGCTGCGCATCCCGGACCCACTGCGCGATCGTCGCCATCCGTTCGCTGTAGCCGACATCGAAATGCGGCGCCCAATGCAGCGAACCATGAGCGGTGGGTTGCCGAGCCTCATCCCCTTCATCGTCACGCGCAAGCGCGACCACGGAGGTGAAAGGGTGCGGATGCGGCACGGGTCGACTGGTCAACACGGTGACCGGCCTACCGAGTCGCTCGCAGATGCTCACTGCCCGGGCGAGATGCCCGAAGCCCTGGTGGTGCACGTAGTAGCCGATCATCGTTCCTCGCTGGCGGGATCGCGGTTCCCACCTGACTGGAGGAGCACTGGGGGCGGTATACCCCACCGGTGCGCCACCAAACGAACCCGGACCACGGTGACGAAGGCGCTTGAGACCGCCCCGGACTGGGTACCAGGACCACGTGACACTCGCTCCCATCAGCGTAGAACCCCGCCTTCCCGACCCTCGCGGTCCCCTGTCGCTGGCCGTGACGGAACTGCTCGCCGAACGCGCGCCGGTCAACAGGCTCACCCAGGTCGAGGCTTCGGTCAGCGACGCCGACCCCTGGGGACTCGATCTCCAACTGGCGCTGTACATCTGCTACGAGCTGCACTACCGCGGGTTTGCCGGCGTCGACGCCGGCTGGGAGTGGAACGCCGGACTGCTGCATCTGCGCGGACGGCTGGAGAGCACTTTCCTCGACGAAGTCCGCGCCCAGGTCGGTGAGATCGGCGCCGAGGAGACCGCAGCAGATGAGATGAAGGGTTTGACCATCGAGCCGGTCGACGGCGAGGGGCTCTCGTATCACCTGCGTGACAAGGGCACCTGGGACCAGATGCGCGAGTCTTTCGTGCATCGCTCGCTGTACCACCTCAAGGAGGGCGACCCGCATGCGTGGGCGATTCCGCGGCTGATCGGCCAGGCCAAGGCGTCGTTCGTCGCCGTCGAGTTCGACGAGTTCGGCGCGGGCCGCGGCGCCCGCCTGCACCAGCAACTGTTCGCCGATCTGCTACACGCCGCCGACCTGGATGCGAGCTACCTGGGCTATATCGACGCAGTCCCGGCCGAGGCGCTGGCCGCAGTCAACCTGATGTCGCTGTTCGGACTGCATCGTGCACTTCGTGGCGCAGCCGTCGGGCACTTCGCCTCCACCGAGATCACCTCACCCCCGGGTTCTCAGCGCCTGGTGGACGCGTTGCGCCGCCTCGGCGCACCGCAGCCGTGCATCGCGTTCTATGCCGAACATGTCGAGGCCGACGCCGTCCATGAGCAGGTGGTACGCACCGATGTCGTCGGCGATATGGTGGCTCGCGAGCCGCAGCTCGACCGCGATGTCGTCTTCGGCATCCGGGCACACGCCCTCGTCGAGGACCGGCTTGCCGACCACATGTTGCGTTCGTGGGACGACGGCGAAACTTCCCTGCGCCGACCGCTCTAACGCCCAGCGCGCTTCGCCCCATGGATATCCTTGCGCCAGATGACCTTCCGGCTGCCGCCGATACACACCCCGTCACCGTTCGCGGCTAGTATTCCGGTCAATTATCGGGTTGGTGAACATGGATCTCCGGAGGTGACGATGGCGCGTGAGCCGGAATCGGTCGTCGGCAATGTCAAGGCGGGTGGCTGCATCGTCGAAAAGCGCTCCGTCGGCGATCTCACCGTTCTGTCGGTTGCAGGCACCCTCGACGTCCTCACCGTCCCCGAGCTCCAGGCGCGCATCGCGGCGGTCGACCCCGACGCGTGTGCCGGGGTGATCGTCGACCTGAGCGATGTCGATTTCCTCGGCTCCTCCGGAATGGGGATGCTGGTATCCGCGCACGCGGACCTGGCGCCGGCCGTGAAGTTCGTCCTCGTCGCCGACGGACCCGCCACCAGCCGTCCGCTCAGGCTGATCGGCATCGCCGACATCATCGACGTCTTTCCCACGCTGGACGATGCGCTGATGGCTCTGAACGCCTGATGCAGGCGTTGTTTGTACGAAGATTCGTACGTGGGGGAGACTTCCACGTATGACGTTCTTGGAGAAGCAGGACTTGGCCAATCGGATGGCCGAGTTGGCTCGCTCTCTTGCCGGTCCGCGCAGCCTCGACGAGGTGCTGTCCGGGGTCGCCGCAGCGGCTCTGGAACTCATCCCCGGGGTCGACACCGCAGGTGTGCTGCTCATCGGCAAGGAGCGCACGTTTGAGACCATGCCGAAAGAAGCGCGCCTCACCACCGAACTCCATCGGCTGCAGATGCAGTTCGACGAGGGGCCGTGCGTGCAGGCGGCCCTCGATGATCTGATCGTGCGCACCGATGACTTCCGCGAGGAGACGCGCTGGCCGCGGTACGCGCCGGCCTGCGTCGAGATCGGTGTGCTCAGCGGTCTGTCGTTCAAGCTCTACACCTCGGACCGCACCGCCGGAGCGCTGAATCTGTTCGGCTTTCAGCCCAACATCTGGCGCGGGGAAGCCGAGACCATCGGTGTGGTGCTCGCCGCACACGCCGCTGCAGCAATTCTGGCCAGCCAGGAGGGGCAGCAGTTGGAGGCGGCGCTGTCCACCCGGGACCGCATCGGCCAGGCGAAGGGCATCATCATGGAGCGTTACAAGGTCAACGACGTGCAGGCCTTCGAGATGCTCCGCCAGATATCCCAGGAGAGCAACACCAAGCTGGTCGACGTCGCGCAGCAGGTGCTCGACACCCGCGACTGACCATTACGCGGGCTGCTGCGGCGCCTTCTCGGCCTTCACCTTCGAGGTGCGACACCGGCGGCGGTGGCTTGTATCGCACAGTGGGTAATTCTTGCTACGCCCGCACGCGCAGATGGCCACCATGAACCGGTCGGATTCCACGGTGTTGCCGTCGGGTAGTTCGATGCGAACCGGCCCCTGCACCATCACGGGTCCCCCGCGCACCACCCGCACGGTTCGCGGCTCAAGATCGCTCATGGTTTGTCGGCTCGGATGACCAGTAGCTCCTCTTCACGGCGTCCCGGCTCCAGCAGTCCCTGGTCCTCCAGCCACTGAGCACGTGATTGCAGCACCGGACCAAACGGGATCCATTCCCAGGCAACGATATCGGCGTCCAGACCGGCTGCCGAGAGCGCCGCGAGGGTCTTGCGGGGATCGGCGAACTCCGATTGGACCAGCAGCAGGCTGCCACCGTCGGCCAGCAGCCCCGGCACGGCCTCGCACAGTGGATCGAGCACCAGCCGCCCGTCCGCCCCTGCGTCCCAAGCCCGCGCGGGACCCACGTCCGACGGCAGCGGCGCCCCGTCGGGGTCGTGCGGGACATACGGCGGATTGCACACGACCAGGTCGTACGGACCGAACTCTGCGGCCCGTGCCCATGAACCCAGGTGGACGTCGATCTCGACGTCATGCACCTGCGCGTTGGTACGCGCGCACCGCACGGCCTTGGGGCAGATGTCGAAGGCCGAAACCTTTGATGCGCCCTGTGCGGCAGCGTTGACCCCGAGCACGCCACTACCCGTACACAGGTCGGCGACCCTGGCGCCCAGCGCCAGCGCTGACTTGTCCATGACGTCGACCAGCAGTTGCGAGTCCTCGCGCGGTACGTACACACCGTCAGCCACCGTGCCGATCAGCCGGGAATCGGGTTCATAGGGGTATGCAGTGGTCACAATCTGCCTCTCAGGGAATCAACGGGCCGGACGACTCTGACGGGCCAGCATTGCGGGCCTTGAATGCCCGAGATCGCCTCCGACGAAACACACCCGCAACACAGGACTCGCAGGGTGGACGGCTTTGCGCCGACCGGACCTGCGCGTTGTCGTCCGCCGGTATCGAGATCACCGGAGTCGATGCGGTCCGCAGGTTGCTGGGCACCAAGGCCCTCTAGCGAATTTGTGGCAGCTGGCGCCAGCTGTCGCGAAGAGCCAGTGGCCCGCCCCGCAACGACCAAGAGTGCCTTTCGCGCTGATATTGAACAGCAGCAAATATTGATCTTGGATCCGAAGTCCTATTTCCATTTGCCATTTCAGCAGTTATTTGCATAGGCGGAAATTTCTTACCACCCGTTATATGCAGAATTGACGGGCTGGCAAACCATTCGCGAGTGACGAGACATATTGCGAAGAAATTCGCGTTGAATTTACGTGTTCGGTAATATCGAAGTAGCTTTTACCTGGGCATTTGTAGTGCCTCGAGACCAACGACCATTTCTTCCTTACATCCACCGGTCGTTCACAGGATTTAGCTTTTGGGGTCCGGGTACTTCTCGTTTCAAGAGTGATGTGAACCACATCACAACGATTGATCCGGAGTTTGCGGAAGTTTGGAGATGACGTCATGTGGGGGCCTCAGCAGCAAGTAGCAAAGCCGATTCGCTCGGTCGCAGCACCTTTGTTCGCGTTCACGCTCGTCGGTGCTGCCGTGCACCTCGGTGCAGCGGTACCGGTGAAAATGTCGCCTCAGGAGGATGCGATCCGGCAGGTTACGGCTGCTGTCTCCCTGGCGGCCGCCATCGACACCTCCTCGAACGCAGTGGGCATCGCCGAGTCCGAGCTGTACTTCATGACGCCGGAGGAGGTCGCCGGGGCCCTCGACACCATGCAGTCGATGGGTGTCACCCAGGTACGCATGTTCGTCCCCTGGCGCGCGGTCGAACCGGCCCCCGGCGCCTACAACTGGGCGGATGTCGACAAGGTCGTGGATGCGGCCGAGGAGCGCGGTATCGCGGTGCTCGGCGCGGTAACCAGCACACCCACCTGGGCCTCGGATGTCCAGGACTCCGCATATGGCGCCCCTCGCGACCCGCAAGACTTCGGCAACTTCATGGGCGCCTTGGCAAGTCGTTACGGCGCCGGCGCCGGTGACCCGGAGACCGCACGCATCTCTGCCTATGAAATCTGGAACGAGCCACAGAGTTTCGTCTTCTGGTCACCGCGCCCTGATCCCGCCGCCTACACGGAGATACTGAAGGCCGGCTATGACGCAGTGAAGGCCGTCGACCCGAGTGGCACCGTCGTCGGTGGCGTCGTCACCGCCGGCCTGAGCTGGGGCGGGGTCAACATCAACCCGGTCGAGTTCGTCGAAGGCATGTACGCCGCAGGTGCCGCCGGGCATTTCGATGCGCTGTCCTACCACCCGTACAACTACGACTGGAAGTTCGGCGACGGTGCGGGCAACGCGATCTCGGCGGTCGGACAGCTCGAGGCCATGCAGGCGCTGATGGCTCAGTACGGCGACGGCGAAAAAGACGTCTGGACCAGTGAATACGGACTCCCGACCTCCTACGTCTCGGAGGCTCAGCAGGCGGAGTTCATCGACGATTTCATGGCCACCTGGTCCGAGCACGATGGCACGGGGCCGATGTTCATCTACTCCCTCGTCGACCGGAACAGCGCATCGACCGATGTCGAGGACACCTGGGGTCTGTTCCGCGATGACTACACGCCCAAACAGGCCGCCGGGACAGTGCAGGCCTGGATCGAGGATAACGGCCCGGTGCCCACCGACTCGTTTCCGCCGGTCGGCGAGATCCCCGACCTCGATGTGCCGACCGTTCCGGGGGGCGAGGTGCCGACATCGCCGACGCCGGTGGACCCGGTGGCCGAAGCTGTCGCCAACTGGCAGGAGGCACTGGCCGAGGCCGCCGCGAATTGGGCAGCGGCATGGGGTCAGGCCACCACTCCCGCGCCCGCGACCACCACGTTGGCGGCGCGGACCGGGGCCGAGACGGAGGAAGCCACCGAGACCAACGCTGATGCCGAGGTCGGGGAACCTGCGACCGCAACGGATCCCACACTGGAGAGCACGGACTCGTCGCGCGCAGCGTTGATCGAGGCCACCCAGGCCGAGCCGATCACCGGGTCGGAGGACACCTCGGAGGCGACTTCGGACGCCGCCGAGTCCACCGCCACCGAATCGGACACGACCGAAAGCGGCTCGACGGCAACAGGATCCGCGGCCAGTGAGTCCGGGAGCACGCCGACGTCGTCGGATTCGGAATCCAGCGACAGCCCGTCCGAATCCTCGTCGGACAGCAGCAGCTCGGAGAGCTCCGGTTCGGATACCTCGTCGAGTAGTTCGGAGAGCGACTCGGGCGAGTAACCACAAAGATCAATCGGGGCAGGTGCTCACCCGCCCCGATTGCTTTGAGTCTCCGCTAACCCCTTGCGACCGAAAGAAACGATGCCAGCGTCAGCTTTTCTCGACAATTCCTTTTGCCGGCAAATGCCGACCTGGCAAACACCCGCTCGGCTTCGTCAACTGTGCCTCGGATGCCACTTCTGACCATGTCATTGGCTGTTTCTGCGCGACGGGTTCGGCTAGTGTCTGAGCTGGCTGAGCTACCGCCAGCCGGCAACTTGACGGTCGGGAGTCGTCATGGGTACATCAATACGTCGGAGTATCCAGAAGCGGACGCTCGTCACCGTGTCCTCCGCCGTCGTGCTCGCCACGGTGTGTGCAAGCACCGAGCAGCGGCCGCCGATCGACGTGCGCGCGGCCTCTTACGCCGTCGATATGGTCGCCGCCATCGAGGAGACGCCCACCACCATCGGTCTGGCAGATTCGAACCTGGTGCGCCTCGGAGACGAGGCCCTGATCGACGAACAGCTGGACATGATGCAGGCGCTGGGTGTGCAGAACGTCCGCATCGGCATCTCCTGGATCTCCACCCAGCTCACTGAAGACGGCAATTTCTTCTGGGGTGCAACAGATTACGTCATCAACGAAGCCTACCGGCGCGGGATGGGGGTGCTCGGCGTCCTTCACGAGACGCCGGTGTGGGCGGGTAGCCCGCCGCTGTCGGGCGTACCCAACCTCGATGCTTTCGGGAAGTTCGCCGGCGCGGTCGCGGAGCGATACGAGGGCAAGGTCTCTGCACTCGAGGTGTGGAACGAACCGAACGGCCGGTTCTTCCTCAACCCGGTCGACCCCGCCGCTTACACCGGCATGGTGAAGGCGGCCTACACAGCCATCAAGGCATACGACGATCCCGACGACCCGGATGACGACATCACTGTCGTCGCCGGCGTGCTCGGATCCGGGCGCACCGTCGGCGACAACTTCACCATGAACCCCATCGACTTCCTGCAGGGGATGTACGACGCCGACGCGCACGGCTACTTCGACGCGTTCTCCTTCCACCCGTATCACTACGACATACCGTTCTCCGAGGGAGAGACGCAGTCGGACTCACCGATTCTGCAGCTTCGTGAGATCAGAGCGCTGATGGAGCAGTACGGCGACGGTGCACTCAAGGTGTGGGCCAGCGAATATGGCCTGCCCACAACACCATTCGATCCGCAGAACCCGCTGCTGTACAACTCTCCGGAGAAACAGGCCGAGTTCCTCGCGGACTTCCTGGCGAGCTGGCAGCGGGAGAATGGCACCGGCCCGATCTTCATCTACTCGACACGAGACATAAACAGCGGCAGCACAAGCGATCAGGACAACTTCGGCATCTGGTACACCGACTGGACCGAGAAGCCGGCGGTCCAGGTCATCCGGGACTTCCTCGCGGATCTGGAACCCGACAACCCCATCTGGGACGCGATCCGCCATGTCATCAGCCGCGTGGTCGAGATCACCGGCGAGGTGATCAACGATGTGGTCGATGCCATCGTCTGGGGTTTCGAAGCAATCGTCGATGCGACGGTGTGGGTGGTCAAGACAATCGCCGAAGTGACCATCAATGTGGTCGAGGGCATCGTCGATCTGACGTCCAAGGTGGTGCACGGTATCGCCGACGCCATTGTCAACTCGGTGAACTGGGTGGTCGAGAAGGTCAAGAGCTGCCTCGGCATCGAGAGCACCGCGCCGGCGCTGAACCGGATGATGCCCACTGCAACGGCATTGACGTTCGACGAGGTGACGGTGGCGGAGGATGCGTTGTCGGCATCGGGTGATCCCACCGAGCCGGAGTCCACCGAACGGCCCGCCGTTGTGGAGACAGCCGTCGACTCCGATGTCGTCGACCCTGATGTCGTCGAAGCCGAAGTCATCGAGTCGGAGGTCACCGAGCCCGTCGAGTCAGACGAGACAGAGACCGAGGCCCTGACTCCCCCGACGGCCGACGTGACCGCGCAGACCGATTCGGAAGACACCGAGCGGGACCCCGGCAAGGAGGCCGCGACAGCGCCGAAGCCGACCCGTACGGCGGCGACCGGCACGACGACGCGGACCGTGAAGACGGCGAAGGAACCGAGGACCGCGGCGGCCGGTGGGGTGAAGTAACCCGGGTCAGAACACCCGGATCCAGTCGACCAGCATCTCCGCCGGATAGGTTCCACCGGCAGGTTCCCGACCACCGGATCCGCCGACGGCGATGTTGAAGATCGGCGCCATCGTGTAGCCGGGGTCGTTGAACGGCCACGGATCCAGCGAGTTCGCCGGCACCGTGAAGTAGGGCTCCATGCCCGGCTGGTAGTCCTTCCAGAAATACAGGCCGGTCGGCTGCCACGTCATGCGCCAGGTGTGCCACGCGCTGTCCACCGGATGCTTGTCGGTGGCCATCATGGTGCCGTCGAGCTTGGCGTGCACGGTGGTGCCTGACGGCCAGTCCCGGTTGCCGTACCACTCCACCAGGTCGATCTCGCCGCCGCGGACCGGGTCGTCGTTCAGGAGCCAGAAGGCCGGCCATGCGCCGTCGGTCAGGCAGTTCAGTTTGATGCGGGCTTCCCACGTGGTGCCGATGCCGCCGCGCCAGTTGCCGATGATCTTCGCGCTGGCGTATTTCTCCTGGATGTTCGCGCCCTCACCGCGGGTGGCGCGGATGACGAGGTTGCCGTTGCCGTCCTGGAAGACGTGCTCCTGGTCGGTGACGTAGCGCCCCATGTTGTAGGGCTTGTCCCATTCGACGGGGTTCCTGATGGTCTCGCGGACGGGGACGATGAACCATGCCGCCAGGTCCGGGGGCGAACCCGCTGGTCCGTTGAATTCGTCCTGGAAAAGGAACGTCGGCGCCGCCGCTTCGGGGACCGGCGCCCCGGGCCCGGGAACTGGTCCCGGCGGGAAGTCACCGGGAACGGGCTCGGCGTGGGCCGCCGGGGTGGGCAGTGCGACGGCCGCCGCTCCCAGCCCCAGCATCAGCAAGGCACTTCGACGATCAAAGGCAGGAGGATGAAAATCAGGCACAGGCGAACCATAAACGAGGTCGGGTGATTTTCGCTCGTAACCACGCGATCAGCGAACTCCGAGGCGCCCGAAAAGGGAGCCCCCACTTTCCTCTCAGGCTCCGCTAGCGTTTGCGTCGGCAAACTGTCCATTTCGACGCAGGAGTCCCCAAAGGCATGGCCAACAAAGTGTTTCGACAGACTCTCACCACGGGCATGGTGCTCGCGAGCGCCGGAGCCATCGCTCTGACCCCGGTCACGATGACGCCCGAGGTGAAGGCCGCTATCGACACGCCCCGCGTCGTCACCACCGAGGTGATGCCCGCCGGCCTCATCCAGGACTTGCAGCTGATCGCCAACGGCGCGCGGGCGGCCGTCGGGCAGAGTGTCGACGGTCTCGTACGCAAAGTGCCCGACATCTGGTGGACGGTCGAGGAGCAGTGGCCCGACGCGGACCTCACGCACTGGAATTACGCCATGGTCGCCAACATCGTTTTCGCGCCCATCACCCCGCTGCTGATCGGGCCGCTCAATGATGCGGTCGCCGAGGCCGTGGCCCGTAACTTCCCGGTGCTCGGCGACCAGATCCGACAGGTGCCTGAGCTCATCGAATACGCCTTCATCCGGCTGGCCGGGCCGCTGCTGAGTGCCATCGGTGGTGCCGGGCAGGCCCACTCCGAGATCTTCTACTCCATGACCACCTGGCGAATCGAGCCGTTCATCGAGGCCATCGTCAAGGCGCCGTTCCATGTCATCGACGGCCTGCTCTTCGGCGGCTACGGAGACCTGGGCCCGATCCTGCCCGGACGCGAAGGGCAGTACATCCCGGCACCGGGCCTGCTCACACCGTGGGGCCAGCCCCCGCGAGTCCGCGATATCAAGACGCCGAACGACATCATCACGACCACCACGGTCCCGGATGCCAACACGAACCTCGTAAGCCTGGTCACCGACCCGACCGACCGCACCGCTGTTGTCGAGACTGCTGTCGAGGCCGCCGTCGAACCGGTGACCGAGACCGCCGTCGAACCGGTGACGACCGAGACCGAGACCGAGACCGCGGTCGAGACCCCCAAGTCCACCGAGACGGTCACCCCGGTCACCGAAGACAATGCCGACACCCTCACCGACGAGACGGACATCGCCGCGGAGACCACGCAGCCCACCAAGCCCGCTAAGAAGGACCCCGCCGCCGGATTCCGCCAGGGCATCAAGGACTTCCGCGACAATGTCGGCCGTACCGTCAAGAAGCTCAGCGGCGGCGGGACGTCATCGCGCTCGGACTCTCCGTCGGGTAGCGAGAAGGGTGAATCCACCACGTCGGAGTCCACCGACTCCAAGTCCACCGGATCTGAGGGCTCTGAGTA
>JBPPMV010000637.1:0-18038 GCA_051306235.1 Mycobacterium sp.
CGCTAGAGCTGCGCGGCGCGCTGCTTGGCGACGAACCGTATCGACATGCGCTGCATCAGTCCCGGGGCGTACCGGGCGACCCGCCAGGCCATCCGGGCCTGACGCGGCCACACCAGCAGCGCCTTGTTGCGTTCGATCGCGCGCAACGTGTCGGCGGCCAGGTCGTCGGCGGAGGCGAACCTCGCGCTGCGCTGTCCCATCCGGTAGAAATCGCGGCCGACGAACCCGCCGACGGCACCCTTGTCCAGGATGGGCGTCTCGACGGCGGTCGGACAGATGGCGAGCACCCCGACCCCGCGTCCGGCGGCCTCGGTGCGCAGCGCGAGCGACAGCCCGACGACGGCATGTTTGCTCATCACATAGCTGGTGATCTGGCCGGCGGCGGCCAACCCGGCCATCGATGCGGTGTTCACGATGTGCCCGTGGCCCTGCTCGACCATCAGCGGGTAGGCGGCCGCGACGCCGTGCACGACACCCCGGATGTTGACGTCGATGATCGCGTTCCACTGATCCAGGGTCAGCAGTTCGGTGTCACCGCCCCAGGTGATACCGGCGTTGTTGAACATCAGGTCCAGCCGGCCGGCCCGCGCGACCACCTCACCCACACAGTCGGCGACCGCGGCGGCATCGGCGACATCGAGGCGGCGCCACCGGGCGCCGAGGGGTTCGGCGGTCGCACGGGCCGCCGCCTCGTCGACGTCGGTGCACACCACTTCGGCGCCGACCGCGGCCAGGGCGCGGCACAGCGCGGCCCCGATCCCGGATCCGGCGCCGGTCACGATGGCCTGCTTGCCGGTGAAAGTGCCCACGGGTCTCCTGTCGTCACAACGGTAAGAGTCACGGTAGTCGTTTTCGCCGTGCCCGTGTCGGAGGGTCGGCGCAGACTTCGGTCGTGCTGCTGGATCTGATCCTGCCGTTGGAGTGCGGCGGCTGCGGCGCGCCGTCGACGCGCTGGTGTGCGACGTGCGCGGGAGAGGTGGCGGCACGTGCGGCCGAGCCCCGCGTGGTCACACCCCGGCTCGACCCCGGCGTCCCGGTGCTGTCGCTGGGCCGATACGCCGCGGCGCGCCGGCAGGCGATCGTCGCGGTCAAGGAACACGGTCGCGCCGATCTGATCGTCCCGTTGGCCGCGGCGCTGCACACCGGCCTGGCCCGGCTGCTGGAATGGGGGCTGCTGGATGCCCCGCTGACCGTGGTGCCCGCCCCGACCCGCCGGATCGCCGCCCGCCGCCGAGGGGGCGACCCGGTGACCCGGGTGGCGCAGGCGGCGACCGCCGATCTGCCCGGCGTCGTGGTGGTGCGGGCGCTGCGGCTGGCCGGGCGCACCCGGGACTCCGTCGGTCTCTCCAGCGCGGACCGGCAACGAAATCTGGCAGGCCGGGTCCGGCTGACGAGGCCCGTCGCCGGGGCCGTGGTGATCGTCGACGACGTCGTCACCACGGGCGCGACGGCCTGTGAATCGGTCCGTGCCCTGCAAACAGCCGGAGCGGACGTGCACGCGGTGCTGGCACTGGCGAATGCATGAAATCGCCGGGAAATCACCCCGCTCTATTGCTGATAGATGAAGAGTTCAAAACAGGTCTGCGAAATTGGTGGCACAGTCAGGTGAACACGGACTACCGTCGGGGCCAACAACCCGTGAACCTCGCGGCGGCACCCGGCAGCGGGCGCCCGTGGGATTGCGGGACTGCCTGATCGCGGTAGGAGGTGATTACTCGACACCTGACGCCGGCAGGCGCAGCGACATGCAACGTGCCGACGGCGTAATTGTGACGATCCGGGCACGTGATGCGCGTGCGACTTCCGACAGAAACGAGTTGTCAAGCATGTCAACGAATTCCGTGGAAACCAACAACTCCACCATGGTCCTCGATGATCGCGGCCGATCCAGCGAGGCGCCGGTGCTCAACGCCGACGTCGTCGTCAAGGGCCGCAACGTCGAGGTTCCCGACCACTTCCGGGTGTATGTCTCGGAGAAGCTCGCACGGCTGGAGCGTTTCGACAGGACCATCTACCTGTTCGACGTCGAACTCGACCACGAGAAGAACCGGCGTCAGCGCAAGAACTGCCAACACGTCGAGATCACCGCCCGCGGACGCGGCCCGGTGGTGCGCGGCGAGGCCTGTGCGGACAGCTTCTACGCCGCCCTGGAGTCGGCGGCAGGCAAACTCGAAGCCCGACTCCGTCGAAGTAAGGACCGTCGCAAGATCCACTACGGGGACAAGACACCCGTCTCGGTGCACGAGGCCACCGCAGAGCTTGCCGAGGTGGAAGCCCCGGCGCCACAGGACCCGTTCGCCGTCGAACCCGCCCACGAGCCCGGCCGCATCGTGCGCACCAAGGACCACGAGGCCACCCCCATGAGCATCGACGATGCGCTCTACGAGATGGAACTCGTCGGACACGACTTCTTCCTGTTCCACGACAAGGAAACCGACCGGCCGTCGGTGGTCTACCGCCGCCACGCCTACGACTACGGACTCATCCGGCTGGCCTGAGCCGGCCGCCCGAGCGCGAGCCCCCGGCTGTCGAGCCGGGGGCTCGCTGCTGCGCGGTGGCTTTCCCTCCGACACCTGCAGGGCGCTTTCACGAGGCGATCTCGGACAGTCGCCTACGATGGAGGATCGGCGGGCAGCAGCACAGCGACCCGGCTTGAGCTGCAGCCTGCTGACACTGTTCATCAACCCACAGGGGAAATAGCGTGCTCGATAAGTTGCTCCGTCTCGGTGAAGGCCGCATGGTCAAGCGCCTGCAGAAGGTCGCTGACTATGTCAACACCTTGTCCGACGACGTCGAGAAGCTGTCCGACGCGGAGCTGCGCGCCAAGACCGACGAGTTCCGCAAACGCGTCAACGGCGGCGAGGATCTCGACGACCTGCTGCCCGAGGCCTTCGCGGTCGCCCGTGAGGCGGCCTGGCGGGTGCTCGGTCAGCGGCCGTTCGACGTCCAGCTGATGGGCGGCGCTGCGCTGCACTTCGGCAACGTCGCCGAGATGAAAACCGGTGAGGGCAAGACCCTGACCGCGGTGCTGCCCGCCTATCTCAACGCGCTGTCGGGCAAGGGCGTACACCTTGTCACCGTCAACGACTACCTGGCCAAACGCGATAGCGAACAGATGGGCCGTGTACACCGGTTCCTGGGTCTGGACGTCGGTGTCATCCTGTCCGGGCTGACCCCCGATGAGCGCCGGGCCGCCTACGGTGCCGACATCACCTACGGCACGAACAACGAGTTCGGCTTCGACTACCTGCGTGACAACATGGCCCACTCCGTGCAGGAGATGGTGCAGCGCGGCCACAACTTCGGCATCGTCGACGAGGTCGACTCCATCCTCATCGACGAGGCCCGCACCCCGCTGATCATCTCGGGGCCGGCCGACGCCGCCTCGAACTGGTACAGCGAGTTCGCCCGGCTCGCCCCGCTGATGGAGAAGGACACCCACTACGAGGTGGACCTGCGCAAGCGCACCATCGGCGTGCATGAGATCGGCGTCGAATTCGTCGAGGATCAGCTCGGCATCGAGAACCTCTACGAGGCCACCAACTCGCCGCTGGTCAACTATCTGAACAACTGTCTGAAGGCCAAGGAACTGTTCCTGCGCGACAAGGACTACATCGTGCGCAACGGTGAGGTCGTCATCGTCGACGAGTTCACCGGCCGTGTGCTGGTGGGCCGGCGCTACAACGAGGGCATGCACCAGGCCATCGAGGCCAAGGAACATGTCGAGATCAAGGCCGAGAACCAGACGCTGGCGACCATCACGCTGCAGAACTATTTCCGGCTCTACGAAAAGCTCTCGGGTATGACCGGCACCGCCCAGACCGAGGCGTCCGAGCTGCACGAGATCTACAAGCTGGGCGTGGTGAGCATCCCCACCAACCGGCCGATGATCCGTGCGGATCAGTCCGACCTGATCTACAAGACCGAGGAAGCCAAGTACATCGCGGTCGTCGACGATGTCACCGAGCGCTACGAGAAGGGCCAGCCGGTCCTGATCGGCACCACCTCGGTGGAGCGGTCGGAGTACCTGTCGCGGCAGTTCACCAAGCGCAAGGTGCCGCACAACGTCCTCAACGCCAAGTTCCACGAGTCCGAGGCGAACATCATTGCTGAGGCCGGCCGACGCGGTGCGATCACCGTTGCGACCAATATGGCCGGCCGCGGTACCGACATCGTGCTGGGCGGCAACGTCGAATTCCTCGCCGACCTGCGGCTCAAGGAGCAGGGCCTGGATCCGGTGGCGACCCCCGAGGAGTACGAGGCCGCCTGGGAGCCGACGGTCAGCAAGATCAAGGCCGAGGCCAAGGCCGAGGCCGAGGAGGTCATCGCCGCCGGCGGTCTGTACGTGCTGGGTACCGAGCGTCACGAGTCCCGGCGCATCGACAACCAGCTGCGTGGCCGCTCCGGCCGGCAGGGCGACCCGGGTGAATCCCGCTTCTACCTGTCCCTGGGTGACGAACTGATGCGGCGCTTCAACGGCGCGACGTTGGAGACGCTGCTGACCCGGCTGAACCTGCCCGAGGACGTGCCCATCGAGGCCAAGATGGTGACTCGCGCGATCAAGAGCGCGCAGACCCAGGTCGAGCAGCAGAACTTCGAGGTCCGCAAGAACGTCCTCAAGTACGACGAGGTGATGAACCGTCAGCGCACCGTCGTCTACAAGGAGCGCCGGATGATCCTCGAGGGGGAGAACCTGCAGCAGCAGGCGCACGACATGATGGTTGACGTCGTCACCGCCTACGTCACCGGAGCCACCGCCGAGGGCTACTCCGAGGACTGGGATCTGGAGAAGCTCTGGGAGGCGCTCAAGACGCTGTACCCGGTGGGCATCGACCACAACGACCTGATCGACTCCGATGCCGTCGGCGAGCCCGGCGAGCTGACCCGCGACGAGCTGCTCGACGCCCTGGTCAAGGACGCCGAACGCGCCTACGCCATCCGCGAGGAGCAGATCGACGCCATCGGCGGCGAGGGCGCCATGCGTCAGCTCGAGCGCAACGTGCTGCTCAACGTCATCGACCGCAAATGGCGCGAGCACCTCTACGAGATGGACTACCTCAAGGAGGGCATCGGCCTGCGCGCGATGGCGCAGCGCGACCCGCTCGTCGAGTACCAGCGCGAGGGTTACGACATGTTCGTCGCGATGCTCGACGGACTCAAGGAGGAGTCTGTCGGCTTCCTGTTCAACGTCGCGGTCGAGGCCACCCCGGCACCGGCGGCGCCGCAGGCGGCGCCGATGGCCTCCGGGCTGGCGGCGTTCGCGGCTGCCGCAGCCGAGAAGGCATCCGCTGCGGGACAGGCGCAGAGCCAGGTGGCGACCAAGGAACGCCCGGCCGGTGTGCAGGCCAAAGGCATCGACGACGGTGGCGCTCCGGCCCTGACCTACTCCGGTCCTGCCGAAGACGGCTCGGCCGAGGTGACGCGTTCCGGTGGCGCCAACAAGACGGCCAGCGGCACGCGCAAGGAACGCCGCGAGGCGGCGCGCCAGCAGTCCCGCGGTCGCGGCGGCCGTAAGCGCTAACCGATCTGCAGCGCCACCACCTGCCACCGCCCGGCGACCAGCTCGACGCGTGCGGCGATGGCCCGGACCCTGGGTCCGCGGGTGTAGGTGGCGAACACCTCGGCGGCCCGCACAGCGGGATCGGCTGTGCCGCCGACGCTGCGTAGCCGGATCCGGCGTAGCACCGCGGCGCCGTCGGCATGCGGAACCCGCGCGAGCGTTTGCACGGTGTCGACCAACGGCGGTGCCAGCAATCCGCGGAGCTGAGCCGCCGATCGCCGCCGGTCCACCACCTCCAGCACCCGGCGCACGGTCGCGTCGGCGAAGATCACCGCCGCCTGCGGGGCCGGAACCTCGCCGGCGACCGCGGCCGGGCGCGGCTGCCGGGGTGTGCGGGGCCGCAGCGTGGCCGCGTGCTGCGCGGGGTGCGATGACGGATGCGGCACTGCGCCGCGGGGCGGCGGCTCGCAGTCGATGATCGGCGAGGTCACCGCGCGGGCGGCGGTCAGCGAGTGGGTGGGGTTCGGCGAAACGGACACAGGCACACTCCAGCGGGCACACGAAACGGACGGGACGGCTGCTGGAGAGGCACAGTCATATTGATGATCGCACGGGTTCAGGGGCCTCCCGTGCACCCGTGATGCGCTCGGTGGACGACGACGGCTACGGTGGCGGAGAAAACAGCAGGGGTGAGGGGAGGACGCTGTCACGATGGTGACGAGGCTGTCGGCATCTGACGCGGCGTTCTACCACTTGGAGAACAGCGCAACCCCGATGTACGTCGGTGCGCTGTCCATCGTGCGCAAGCCGCGTGGCGGGCTGAGCTACGAGTCGGTGTTGGCGACGGTGGAGCAGCGGTTGCCGCAGATCCCGCGCTACCGGCAGAAGGTCCGCGAGGTCAGCCTCGGGCTGGCCCGTCCGGTGTGGATCGACGACAGCGACTTCGACATCACCTATCACGTCCGGCGTTCGGCGCTGCCGTCACCGGGCAGCGATGCCCAGCTGCACGACCTCATCGCCCGGATCGGCTCCAGGCCGATGGACAAGACCCGCCCGCTGTGGGAGATGTACATCGTGGAGGGCCTGACCCGGAACCGGGTCGCCATCTACACCAAATCCCATCAGGCACTGGTCAACGGAATGTCGGCGTTGGAGATCGGACACGTCATCGCCGACCGGACCCAGAAGTCACCCGAGTTCGGTGAGGACATCTGGATTCCGGCGCGCGAGCCCAGCGATTCCCAGCTCTTCCTCGGTGCGGTCGGGGAGTGGGTCACCCGGCCGACTGCCCAGCTGGCCGCGGTGCGTTCGACCGTCGGCGAGATGGCCACCAACGCCGGTGCGCTCGTCGACGCCGGGCGCCGCATCGCCGATGTGGCGCGCACGGTGGCCCGCGGTACCGCGCCGAGCAGCCCGCTGAACGCCACGGTGTCGCGCAATCGGCGGTTCACCGTGGCCGCGCACCAGCTGGAGGAGTACCGGGCGTTGCGGGCGCGCTACGAATGCGATGTCAACGATGTGGTGCTGGCGGTGGTGACCGGGGCGCTGCGCAACTGGCTGCTCTCCCGCGGGGAGCCGGTGACCGCGACGTCGACGGTGCGGGCGATGGCGCCCAACTCGGTCTATCCCGACGCCGAGATCGATTCGGTGGGTCCCGGTCAGGCCATCAGCGAGGTCTCGCCGTTCCTGGTCGATCTCCCGATCGGGGAGGGCAATGCGGTGGTGCGATTGTCCCAGATCGCGCATTCGACCGAATCCCATTCCACCGCAGCCAGTTTGGTCGACGCCCGAACCATCGTCACGTTATCGGGGTTCGCCCCACCCACGCTGCACGCCATGGGTATCCGGGTGGCCACCAGTTTCTCGGCGCGTCAGTTCAATCTGCTGATCACCAATGTTCCGGGCGCACAGAAGCAGATGTACATCGCGGGCACCAAATTGCTGGAGTCCTATGCCGTCCCGCCGTTGCTGGCCAACCAGGTGTTGGCGATAGCGGTGACCTCCTATAACGGCATGTTGTACTTCGGCATCAACGCCGATCGTGACGCCATGAGCGATGTCGACGTGCTGCCGTCGTTGCTGCGCGAATCCCTGGACGAATTGCTGGACTCGACGCGCTGACGGCGGACGTGGAAGTTGACTCAGTCAGCCGATCGCGATGTGATGGATCGACCATGCCTATTAATTCGCCTAGCGAAGAAGCCGGTCGCAAACCCGAACTTGATGTCATACCGCACCCGATTCTCGACGTTCCGATAGATGAAGAGGCGCTGGTCAAAGAGGGCCGGTTGGATCTCGTCGTCTTCGGTGTCACGGCTGCCATCGCCGTGGGATTCCTGGTCTGGGGCTTCGTCGACACCGCATCGCTGGCAGCCGCATCCGGTGATGCTCTCGGCTGGGTGATGTCGAACACCGGCTGGCTCTTCACCTTGATGGCCTCCGGTTTCGTGCTGTTCGTGCTGTGGATTGCGCTGGGCCGGTTCGGCAATATCCCGCTCGGTCGCGATGGCGAGGAACCCGAGTTCCGCACGGTGTCCTGGATCGCGATGATGTTCAGCGCCGGCATGGGCATCGGCCTGATGTTCTTCGGGGTGGCCGAACCGCTGTCGCATCTGACCTCGCCGCCGCCGGGCACCGGTCCCGAGGGCAATGCCGAAGCCGTGCAGAATGCCATGGCCACCACGCTGTTTCACTGGACCCTGCATCCGTGGGCGATCTACGCGGTCGTCGGGTTGGCCATCGCCTACGGTGTCTACCGCAAGGGACGTTTCCAGCTGATCAGCGCGGCATTCGAACCGCTGATCGGCGCCCGGGCGCACGGCGGGCTGGGCAAGGTCATCGACATGTTGGCCATCTTCGCCACGCTGTTCGGATCCGCGGCATCACTTGGCTTGGGCGCGTTGCAGATTCGCAGCGGTCTGCAGATCGTCGGCGGTATCGGCGAGACCGGTAACGCGGTCCTGATCGGCATCATCGCTGTGCTCACCTGTGCGTTTGTGCTGTCCGCGATATCCGGCGTCGCCCGCGGTATCCAATGGCTGTCCAATTTCAACATGGTGCTGGCCCTGCTGCTGGCAACCTTCGTATTCATCGTGGGGCCAACGGTTTTCATTCTGAACCTGATCCCGACCTCGATCGGCAGTTACTTCCAGGATCTGGCGATGATGTCAGCGCGTACCGGCGCCGAGGGCGCCGAGACCGAGGCCTGGCTTGGCTCGTGGACCGTGTTCTACTGGGCGTGGTGGATTTCCTGGACGCCGTTCGTCGGCATGTTCATCGCGCGAATCTCGCGCGGGCGCACCATCAGGCAGTTCGTCACCGGTGTGCTGTTGGTGCCCAGCCTGGTATCGCTGGTGTGGTTCTGCGTGTTCGGCGGGGCGGCGATGAAAGCCCAGCAGGAGGGGTCGAATCTGGCCGGCGAGGGCACCGTCGAGGGGCAGCTGTTCGGTCTGCTCGCCGAGTATCCGCTGGCCACCGTCTCGACCGTGGTGGTGATGTTGCTGGTCGCGGTCTTCTTCGTCTCCGGCGCCGACGCGGCGTCCATCGTGATGGGCTCGCTGTCCGAACGCGGCACCATCGAGCCGCACCGCAAGACCGTCATCTTCTGGGGCGTCGCGACCGGTGCCGTGGCGGCGGTGATGCTGCTGGTCGGCGGTTCCGATGCGTTGACCGGGCTACAGACCATCACCATCGTCGCGGCGCTGCCGTTCGTGCTGGTGATGGTCGGGCTCGCGGTGGCACTTGTCAAGGACCTGCGCCAGGACCCGATGATGGTGCGTCGCGAATACGCCGCGGACGCGGTGAACTCGGCGGTGATCGCCGGCGTCACCCAGCACGGCGACGACTTCGTCATCTCGGTGGAGAAGGATCCCGACGCGGACCCGGATGCCCGCGATGCCGAGGCGACCGTGGCTCCGGTTCCCGGCACCGGCGGCTAACCTCGCCTGGTGCGTGTCTACATACCGGCGACCCTGGCGATGCTGCAGCAACTGGTGGCCGACCAGTTGATCCATGCCCGCAGCGGCACGGCGTTCGCGGTGACCCCGACGCTGCGCGAGTCCTATGCCGAGGGTGATGACGATGAGCTGGCCGAGGTGGCGCTGCGGGAGGCGGCGCTGGCCTCGCTGCGGCTGCTCGCCGGGCAGGGGGAGAGCACCCTGCCGCCGCGGCGCGCGGTGCTGGTCGCCGATATCGGCGCGGACATCGAGGTGAAGGTCCGTGCCGATCTCGATGACGCCGTGGTGCGACTGTCGGGGCCGGTGCCGTTCGGCGATGTCATCGCCGCCTATGTCGACAATGCGGGCGCGGAAGCCGCGGTCCTCGTGGCCGTCGAGCTGGTCGACGAGGCCGATCTGGGGGACGAGGACGCAGAGCTGGCCGTCGGCGATGCGCAGGACCATGACCTGGCCTGGTACGCCCCGCAGGAGCTCCCGTTCCTGCTCGAACTACTGTGACCGATATCGCATCCCACCTGCACGAAACTTGTCTACGGAACCTGTCTACGGAAGCGTAAGTTACGGTACCGTAGGTTGCGTGGCGAAGAGTGAAATCAAGGTCTCGGCAAAAGTGGCCGACACGGTGCGTCCCAAGATCGCGGGCGCAGACCGTCATCGCGGATGGCATGCGCTGCGCACCATCGCCGGCCGGATCACCACCCCGCTGCTCCCCGACGATTATCTGAAGCTCGCCAACCCGCTGTGGTCGGCGCGCGAACTGCGTGGTCGGGTGGTCGAGGTGCGCCGCGAAACCGAGGATTCGGCGACGCTCGTGATCAAACCGGGCTGGGGTTTCTCGCTGGACTACGCGCCCGGACAGTACGTCGGTATCGGCCTGCTGGTCGACGGTCGCTGGCGCTGGCGTTCCTATTCGCTGACCTCCACCCCGGTCCGGGGTGGCACGGAAAGGCGCGGCACCCGCACCATCACCATCACCGTGAAGGCGATGCCGGAGGGCTTCCTGTCGACCCACCTGGTCGGCGGGGTCGAACCGGGCACCATCGTGCGACTGGCCGCGCCCCAGGGCAACTTCGTGATGCCCGATCCGGCACCGGCCTCGGTACTGTTCCTGACCGCCGGGTCTGGGATCACCCCGGTCATGTCGATGCTGAGGACCCTGCGGCGCCACGACGAGATCACCGACATCGTGCACGTGCATTCCGCGCCGACCGCCTCCGACGTGATGTTCGCCGGTGAGCTGACCGCACTGCACGACGCGCACCCGGGTTACCGGATGGAACTGCGCACCACGCGCACCCAGGGCCGCCTGGATCTGTCCCGTCTCGACGAGGTCGTGCCCGACTGGCGCGATCGCCAGGCCTGGGCGTGCGGCCCGGAGGCGATGCTCAACGACGCCGAGCGGGTCTGGACCGAGGCGGGCATCGGAACGAACCTGCACCTGGAGCGTTTCGCGGTCACCCGTGCCGCACCGCATGGCACCGGCGGCACCGTCACCTTCGAGCGCAGTGGCAAGAGCGTGCCGGCCGACGCCGCCACGTCGCTGATGGAGGCCGGCGAGGGTGCCGGTATCCAGATGCCGTTCGGATGCCGGATGGGCATCTGCCAGTCCTGTGTTGTCGGGCTGGTCGAGGGGCATGTGCGCGATTTGCGAACCGGCGTGGAGCACGAGCCGGGGACCCGGGTGCAGACCTGCATTTCCGCGGCTTCCGGCGACTGCGTACTGGACGCATAGACTTTACTGGCTAGTAACCTACGGTTGCGTAGGTTACGGTATCGTAGCAATGGAAGGAGGGCCGATAAGTGGCTATTACCGACGTACCGGCGTTCACGCATCTCACCGATGCGGATATCGAGACGCTGGCCGCTGAGCTCGACGCGATCCGACAGGACATCGAAGATTCCCGCGGCGCGGACGATGCGCGCTACATCCGCCGCGCCATCGCCGGCCAGCGCGCGCTGGAGATCACCGGCCGCCTGTTGCTGACCGGAAGCTCCAAGCGTTCGTTCTGGTGGGCAGGTGCTTCGACCCTGGGCGTGGCCAAGATCATCGAGAACATGGAGATCAGCCACAACGTCATGCACGGCCAGTGGGATTGGATGAACGATCCCGAGATTCACTCCTCGACCTGGGAGTGGGATACCACCGGAGCCTCGAAGCACTGGCGGTTCACCCACAACTTCATGCACCACAAGTACACCAACATCCTGGGCATGGATGACGATGTGGGCTACGGCGTCATCCGGGTTACCCGCGACGCGCGGTGGAAGCCGATGAATCTGGGGAACCTGTTCTACAACACTTTGCTCGCGGTGATGTTCGAGTGGGGTATCGGCCTGCAGCACCTGGAGCTCGGCAAGATCTCCAAGGGCCGTGACGACCGCAAGGCCACCATGGTCCGGGTCAAGGAGTTCGGCGTCAAGGCCGGCCACCAGGTGGCCAAGGACTACGTGGTGTGGCCCGCCCTGACGGCGCTGTCGCCGGGAGCCACCTACAAGTCCACGATGAAGGCCAACTTCGTCGCCAACATCATCCGCAACATCTGGACCAACGCCATCATCTTCTGCGGCCATTTTCCCGATGGTGCAGAGAAGTTCACCAAGACCGATATGGTCGGCGAAAGCCGCGGGCAGTGGTACCTGCGCCAGATGCTGGGCAGCGCCAACATCAGTGGCGGCCGGGTGCTGGACTTCATGAGCGGCAACCTGTCCTACCAGATCGAGCACCACCTGTTCCCGGATCTGCCGAGCAACCGGTACCGCGAGATCTCGATCAAGGTGCGCGCGCTGTGCGACAAGTACGACCTGCCCTACACCACGGGGCCGTTTCTCGTGCAGTACGGCAAGAGTTGGCGCACCATCGCCAAGCTGTCGTTGCCGGACAAGTTCCTCAAGGACACCCGCGACAACGCCCCCGAAACGCGCAGCGAGCGGATGTTCGACGAGCTGGAGGGCTTCGGTGTCACCGATCCCGCCACCGGTAAGCGCCGCGGATTGAAGACCGCGATCGCCACGGTGCGCGGTTGGCGGCAGGGCAAGATCGCCGCGTAGCTCAACCCCTTTTTCCGCGAAATAGAATTCCGCGTCGTCAACTGAGCACCATGGCGACGCGGAATTCTGTTTCGCGGTGTCAGTAGCTGGATTCGTTGAGGCTGGCCAGCAGCAGTCGGGCCGCCGCGACCCGGCCGGCCGCGGGCCCGGTCAGCGCGTCCAGCGCGCACTCCGGATCGGCCGGTGGGCCCAGGTGTCCGCACCCGCGCGGGCAGTCGTCCACCGCGACGGCCAGGTCGGAGAAGGCCCGCACCACATTGTCGGGCTGCACATGGGCCAAGCCGAACGAGCGGATGCCGGGAGTGTCGATGACCCAACCCGATGCGCGGAGCGGCAGCGCCACCGATTGGGTTGAGGTGTGCCGGCCCTTGCCCACTCCGGTGACCGTCCCGACGGCCCGGTGCGCGGCGGGCACCAGACGATTCACCAAGGTGGACTTGCCCACCCCGGAATGGCCCAGCAGCACGGTCACCTTCCCGGTCAGCATCGGATCCACCACATCGAGCGGGTCGTCGCGGCCTGCGGTCACCACCTCCAGATCCAGGTCGGCGAACTGCGCCGCGAACGGTTCCGGTGCTGCCAGATCGGATTTCGTCAGGCACAGGATCGGGACCAGGCCGCCGGTATAGGCGGCGATCAGGGCACGTTCGACGAACCCGGTGCGCGGTGGTGGGTCGGCAAGCGCCACCACGATCAGCAGTTGGTCGGCGTTGGCCACCACCACCCGCTCGGTCGGGTCGGTGTCATCGGCGGTGCGGCGCAACACCGTCCGGCGCTCACCGCGTCGCACGATGCGGGCCAGCGTGTCGGTCCGGCCGGTGACGTCGCCGACGATGCTGACCTCGTCGCCGACCACGATGGGGGTGCGGCCCAGTTCCCGGGCGCGCATCGCCGTCACATTGCGGTCCGGGTCACCGCCCAGGGCGCATCCCCACCGGCCGCGGTCGACCGTGACGACCATCGCCTCGGCGGCGTCGGCATGTTGGGGCCGGGTCTTGGTGCGCGGCTTGGAGCCTCGACCCGGGCGGACCCGGACATCGGACTCGTCGTACTCGCGAGATTTCAAATCCCTTGAGACCTAACGGTATCCGGGGTCAGCATGGCAGACCACATACCCGGGAAGTCCGGCAGCGTCTTGGCGGTCGTGGCGATGTCCTCCACCTCGACACCCGGGACGCGGAGCCCGATGATGGCGCCCGCGGTGGCCATCCGGTGATCGGCGTAGGACCGCCAGACCCCGCCGTGCAGGGGGGCCGCGGTGATCTCCAAGCCGTCCGGCGTCTCGGTGCAGTGCCCGCCCAGTCCGTTGATCTCGGCGCTCAGCGCAGCCAGTCGGTCAGTCTCGTGCCCGCGCAGATGGGCGATGCCGCGCAGGGTCGACACCGAACCGGGCGTGGCGAGCGCGGCCAGGGCCGCGACCGCCGGGGCCAGTTCGCCGATATCGTGCAGATCGATATCGATGCCGCCGAAATTCGCGGCGCCGTGGGCGACCAAATGTGAATCGGTATGTTCCACAACCACATTCACCCGCGCCAACAGGTCCAGGATATCCCCGGCGGGCTGGATGCTGGCGGCCGGCCAGCGGCTGATCCGCACCGTGCCCGCGGTGACGGCGGCCGCGGCCAGGAACGGCACCGCATTCGACAGGTCGGGCTCGATATCCCAGTGCCGGGCCGCGACGGTGCCCGGGGCGATCTGCCACCGGTTGGGCCGGCTGTCGTCCACGGTGACGCCGGCGCTGCGCAGCATCGACACGGTCATCGAGATATGGGGTGCCGAGGGCACCGACTCGCCGGTGTGTACGACGGTCAAGCCATCCCGGAAGGTGGCCCCGGCCAACAGCAGTCCGGACACGAACTGCGAGGACGCCGACGCGTCGATGCGCACCTCGCCACCGGCCACCGAGCCCTCGCCGCGCACCACGAACGGCAGCCCGGCACCGTCGATGCGCACCCCGAGCCCGCGCAGCGCGTCGAGCAGCGGCGCGATCGGGCGGGCCCGTGCCTGCTCATCGCCGTCGAAGGTGACGGTCTCGGTGCTCAGCGCGGCGACGGCGGGCAGAAACCGCAGCACCGTGCCGGCCAGCCCGCAGTCGATGCGGCTGCCGGGTGCGGGTGCGATGGCCCCGCTCACGGTGAGCTCGGTGGCCTCGCCGGCGACCTCGGCACCCAGGGTCTGCACGGCAGCGATCATCAGGTCGGTATCGCGGCTGCGCAGCGCTCCGCTGATGGTGGTCGAGCCCTGGGAGGTGGCCAGCGCAGCCAGCACCAGCGCGCGGTTGGTCAGCGATTTGGAACCGGGTACCGCCACCGTGGCATTCACGGGTGCGGTCGTCGACGGTGCCGGCCAGTTGTTCACGGCCTCTATCCTGCCTGGTATGTGTGGGCGATTTGCGGTGACCACCGACCCGGCGCTGCTGGCGGAGAAGATCAAGGCTCTCGACGAGAGCCAGGAGACGACCAGGAGCGGTGAATCCGGCGCCGGTCCCAATTTCAACGTGGCCCCGACCACGACCATCACCACCGTGGTCAAGCGGCATGATCATTCCTCCCCGTCGCTTCGCTCGGCCCAGGGCGAACCCGATGACGAGTCGAGGCGCCGGCTCCGGTCCATGCGCTGGGGGCTGATCCCGCCCTGGGTGAAGACCAACGAGGACGGCGGCCCGGACACGAAGAAGGGGCCGCTGCTGATCAACGCCCGGTCCGAGACGCTGACGACGTCGCCGGCGTTCCGGGGTTCGGCCAAGACCAAGCGTTGCCTGGTGCCGATGGACGGTTGGTACGAGTGGAAGCCGGGCTCCGCCGACGGCACGAAGAAGCCCACCAAGACGCCGTTCTACATGTTCGCCGGGGACGGGGAACCGCTGTTCATGGCCGGCCTGTGGTCGACATGGCGGCCACGAGAAGCCGACCGGGACGATGGGGCTGCGCCGCTTTTGAGCTGCACCATCATCACCACCGAGTCGGCCGCTCAACTGGCCGATGTCCACGACCGGATGCCGCTGACCATCAGCGCACCGGACTGGGACCGCTGGCTGGACCCCGATGCGCCGATCGACGAGGGCCTGCTGCGCGGGCACGGCGACCTGGACCGCATCGAGATCCGGGAGGTGTCGCGGTTGGTCAACAGTGTCCGCAACAACGGCCCGGAACTGATCGAGCCAGTCACCCCCGAGGCGGGCCTGTTTTGACGCCGGGTCCGGTGGTGCTCGACGCCCTCGGCGCCGATCTGCGTGCCGCCGGTTACACCGTCGACGGGGTCGCCGACCTGCTCGGGGCCGATGCGAACGCGGCGCTGGGCCGCGGCGTGTGGTGGCCCGCGGATCGTGCCGCCGACGCGGCGCCGCGAAAGTCTCAGGGATTGGCGGCGTTGGTGCGGCTCTTCCTGCTCGGCGCCGACCTGCCCCGCGCGCACCTCGGCCGGGCGTTCACCACGGTGCCGTTGGAGGCTCTGGTTGCCGGCGGTGTGCTGGAGCCGACCGGGGCGGGAACCTTCCGCGCCGCGCTGGACATCCGGCCGCATTCCGACGGTGCCCGTGATTTCCTCGTGGTGTCCGATCAGGACGCCGCGCTGCGTGGCGGACCGCTTCGGCGCGACCACGTGATGGGCATCGGGGGCGCGTCGATGTCCCTGGCCCGCGCCGTCATCCGCACACCGGTCCGGCGTGCGCTGGATCTGGGCACCGGATGCGGGATACAGGCCCTGCATCTGGACGGGCACTGTGCCGAGATCGTCGCCACCGATACCAACGAGCGGGCACTTGCGCTGGCCGCGGCGACCGCGCGGGTCAACGGGATGGACTGGGACCTTCGCAGCGGCAGCCTGTTCGAGCCGGTGGCGGGGGAGCGGTTCGACCTGATCGTCTCCAACCCACCCTTCGTCGTCGGTGCCGGCAGCAGCGATTACATCTACCGTGACTCCGGCGTGGCCGGGGATGGCCTGTGCCGCATCATTATCGAGCAGGTGGGCGATCACCTGAACCCGGGCGGCACCGCGCACATCATGGCGAACTGGGTTGTCCGCAAGGATGATTGGCGTGAACGCGTGGCTGGCTGGCTGGCCGGAACCGGTCTGCACGCCTGGGTGGTGCAGCGCGAGCTGGCCGACCCGGTCAGCTACGTCTCGCTGTGGTTGGCCGACGCCGGGGAGACCCCGGAGCAGACGGCGCGCCGCGGCGGGGCCTGGCTGGACTGGTTCGCCGACGAGGGTGTCACCGGAATCGGCATGGGGCTGATCTCGTTGCGGCGCCCGCGGGACGGGGAGCGGCCCGAGCAGATTCTCGAAGAGATCACCGGTGCCGACGAACTCGTCACCGGCACCGAGGTCGAGGCGTTCTTCGCCCGTCGCGCCTATCTGCGCGACACCGGCGACGAGGCGCTGCTGGCGGCGCGGATGTCCACGGCCCCGGTGTTCCTCGAGGAGCAGTCACTGCCCGGGGCCGACGGCTGGCAGCAGGTCGGGGCGGCGGTGCGACGCCCCGGCGGGCCCGCCGCGGTGATCGGCGTCGACGAGGTGCTCACCGCGCTGCTGGCAGGGTGTCGCGGGGAGGTGCCACTGGGCACGCTCATTGCCTTACTGGCCGCCCATCACGGGGTGGACGCCGACGCCCTGGCCGAGGTGACGCTGCCCGAGGTTCGCGATGCCATCGGCCGCGGGATCCTGTATGCGGCGCAGTAGTCAGCGTCGCCGCGCCGCGATCACCGCGTAGGACGCGTCGAAGGCGACCCCGTCGGCGGTGGCACAGCGCTCGAATGCCGCGGTGAACGCCTCGGTCAGTCGCCCACAGGTGCCCTCATCCGAGCGGGTGAACAGGTCCACATGCATCGGCGACTCGTCGGTGACGAACACGATGGCGTCCTGTACCGATTCGAATTGCCAGGTGTGCTTGCCGTTTTCGATGAAGATATCGTCGAAATCATCGCTCAGCCGGGTGGTGACGATATCGGCTTGGCCCCACTGATCGGGGGTGTACTGCGCGGCAGGGGGAGCGCCCAGCACATCGATGATCGGGTTGTAGAACGGATTGTCGGTATCGCGCACCCAGGTGGAGAACCCGAGGAAACCGCCGGGCCGCAGCAGCCGCGCGATCTCGGCGACCTGGCTGACCGGTTCGACGAAGATGATGCCCATATTGGACACCACCGCGTCGAAGCCCGCGTCGGGTAGTCCGGTCGCCGAGGCGTCCGCGGTGACCCACTGCACGGCGTCGCCGCCGGCCTTGTCCGCTGCGATGGCCAGCAGCTCGGGCGTCAGGTCCACACCGGTGACCCGGGCGCCCGCCGCGGTGGCCGCCAGCGCGGCGTTGCCGGTCCCGCAGGCCAGATCGGCCACGACGGCACCGTCGAGCGGGCGCAACCGATCCACGATCTCGATCAGCTGGGTGGCGATGGGCGCGATGCGTTGGGCGACGGCCTCATACCGTCCCGCAGACCAGATTGACACCCGGCCAGCCTATGCCACGATGACGTCATGGCAGGTCTGTCCGTCGCCGCCCCACCGCTGCCCAGGCCGGTGTTGGTCGGCCAGTTCTGGGG
>JBPPMV010000638.1:0-5218 GCA_051306235.1 Mycobacterium sp.
TCCCGCACGGCCACACCCACGTCGACGAGCTTTGCTAGCTGATCACCAAACTGAACACAGTCCTCCGAAAACGACACGGTCGCCGCAACCTCTCAGATCGAGAGTGTTGCGACGACCGCGTGAACCCGCCCGTCGCGGGAGCAGCCATTACGCGCGTTTCGGCGCGGAAGCGCTTACACCGAGGCGGCCTCATTGAGGTCGTTGAGGGTCCCGGTGGCCTCCAGATACTCCTGCACCCAGCGCTCGATCACCGCGGAGGTCTTCTCGACCTTGGTGAACTGGCCGACGACCTGGCCGACCGGGTTGAAGGCGACGTCGACGGTCTCGTTGGGGTACTTGTGGGTGGCGGCCACGGCAAGCCCGGAGACCATGAACTGCAGCGGCATGCCGAGCGGCTTCGGGTTGTCGGGGCTCTCCCAGGCCTCGGTCCAATCGTTGCGCAACATCCGGGCCGGCTTACCGGTGAAGGAGCGGCTGCGTACGGTGTCGCGGCTGCCGGCCTTCACGTACGCCTCCTGCTGGACCGGGGTGTTCTCGGCCTCCTCGACCATCAGCCACTGCGAACCGGTCCAGGCGCCCTGCGCACCGAGTGCCAGCGCCGCAGCAATCTGCTGGCCGCTGCCGATACCTCCGGCCGCCAGCACCGGGACCGGCGCGACCTCCTTGACGACCTGCGGCCACAGCACGATGGAACCGACCTCACCGCTGTGCCCGCCGGCCTCGCCGCCCTGGGCGATGATGATGTCGACGCCGGCATCGGCATGCTTGCGCGCCTGACTCGGCGAACCGCACAATGCGGCGACCTTGCGGCCCTCGGCATGGATGTGGTCGATCATGTCCTTGGGGGGAGTGCCCAGCGCGTTGGCGATCAGCGTCATCTTCGGATGCTTGAGCGCGACCTCGACCTGAGGCGTCGCGGTGGCCTCGGTCCACCCGAGCAGCTGCAGGGTGCTCTCGTTGTCCTCCGCTGTGAGCGGGACACCGTGGTCGGTCAGGATCTTCTTGGCGAAGTCGAGGTGCTCCTGGGGCACCATGTCCACCAGCATCTTGGCGAGTTCGTCGGCGGACAGGTTCGAGTCCATGCCCTCGTACTTGTTGGGGATGACGATGTCCACGCCGTAGTTGTGATCGCCGATGTGCTCGTCGATCCAGTTGCATTCGATCTCGAGCTGTTCGGGGGTGAACCCGACCGCCCCGAGCACCCCGAATCCACCGGCCTTGCTGACCGCGACGACGACATCGCGGCAATGGGTGAAGGCGAAGATCGGAAACTCGATACCGAGTTGGTCACAGAGGGCGGTATGCATACTGCTCCTTGGTTGGGCGATCGCGAATCGCGCGACTGAAACGTGTTCTAGTTTAGTATCCCGGCCGCCGAATTCCGCAAGATCTGCCGGTCCGTTTATCGGCATCGAGTGCGACAGCATGCGAGAATGCCATTACCGTTTTTGAAAGTGTCATTAACAGCCGCCGTATCCAACGACCGGGGAGTGCCGACGATATGAAGGACTGGCTGGCGAACTCTCTGGTACTGGTTTCGGACTACCGGGTGCCCGATCCCAGCACGGTGTGGCCGTTGCTGCAGCGTCGCACCGACGCCTTGGCGGAAATGGGCGTGCACCACGTATTGGTCTACACCTCGACGACGGATCCCGAGAGAGTTCTGGTGATCCTCGGAATCCACGCGCACGAGCCGATCCTGGATCTGCTGCGATCCCGGGTGTTCTTCGATTGGTTCGACGCCGTCGGGGTACAAGACCTGCCCGCGGTGTTCGCGGGTGAACTCGTCGACCGGATCGATTTCGATAACGACGAGCATCCCGCGCCGCCGGTCATGGTGTCGATGGTGACCTCGGTCGCCGATATCGGCGACCTGAGCAGCCGGGTGCGTGGCGCGGCGGCCGCCTTTCATGCGTCCGGGGTGCAGCGGTTCTGGAGTTTCCGCGCATTCGATGATCCGCACGAGGTGCTGATCCTGCAGCAGATCGACGATGAACTCAGTGCCCGTCGCTGGCTGCACGATTCCGACGACGCGGCCGAGTGGCTGACCGAGGCAGGAGTGGGCGCCTATCCGCCCGTGTTCATCGGCCAGTTCCAGCAGATGATGCGCATCGAGGGCTGATGTTCGTCTGTCTCTGCAATGGCATCACCAGTCATGAGGTGGCAGACGCGGTGGACCGCGGCGCCTCGACGACCAAACAGGTCGCGGCGGCGTGCGGGGCCGGCGCCGACTGCGGCCGGTGCCGGCGCACGGTGCGGGCGATCATCGAATCCCGGGGCGCGGGGCGCGGGGCCACCGCCGCCGGTCCTCCTCGGAACTGACCCGCAGCACCGGCCAGCCGTTCCTGACCGCCGCGGCCGCCAGGCCGGGCCGCGGGTTGACCGCACTGGGATGCCCGACGGCGTTGAGCACGGGGAGATCCTCCGTGCCATCGGAATAACAGAAGCTCTGGGCCAGATCGATGCTCCGCTGCGAGCTGAATTCCATGACCGCCCTTGCCTTCTGGCGGCCCCAGATGATGGGTCTGACGATCTGCCCGGTGAGCCTGTCCGCCGCGTCGACCTCGAAGTGGTTGCACAGCACGTGCTCGATGCCGAGGTGGCGGGCGACCGGTTCGGCGTGCATGGTCAGCGCCGATGAGCTCATCGCCACGGTGTGGCCGCGCTCCTGGTGCGCGGCGACCACCCGGGTCATCACCGGGAACAGCCGGGTGGCGATCCGGGTGGTGAACAGCTCGTCGCCGAGCGCCTCGAGATCGGCCAGTGGCTCACCGGCGAGGTATCCCGCGGCGCGCTGCAGCAGTCTCGCGAACTGCATCCGCCCCAGCTTGTAGCGCACGCTGGCCTCGAAGATGCCCGACAGTTCGCCGAACCCGGACTGCCCGTTGCGGATGCGGTGGCTCGCATGGACCGTCGCGGTGAAACCGCGCACCAGGGTGCCGTCGAGATCGAAGAACGCGCCGATGTGGGGGCCGGGCGGACTCGCGAGGATGGCTGCCAGCGGGTCGGTCACTCCACCATTGTGCGGGTTACTGCGATCAGGCCTGGTAGACCAAACCTTTGCCGGTTCCAAGCGGTAGGTCGAGAGTGGTGCGGATACCAGGCGGCGCAGCAATCACATCGGGGATGGCGTTGACGATGCGGCCGGCCGCGGCCAGGATGGCGGCATAGTTGTGGTCGCCCCGGCTGCTGGTCGGGCAGATGTCGACCACATACGACGGTTCGCCGGTGATCTCGACGCGGTAGGAGCCGCCGGGCTGCGCGGGCTGAGCCCAGTCGGGGCGCAGATCCTCGCGCACCCGGGTGATGTGCTCGACGACGATCACCGGCTTGCCCCCGACCATGCCGTTGATCTCGAACCGCATGGCCGCCACGGTGCCCGCGGCAATTACTCCGATGGCGACCGGGATGTCCTCGGGTGCCGGCGCGAGTTCGTAGTGTTCGGTGATCTCCTCGACCTCGACGCCCAGTCCCGCGGCCAGCATCGTGATCGCCGTGCCCCATGCGGCGCTGAGGATCCCGGGCAGGAAGAGCATGCCGGGCTGATCCATCGGATTGCCGAAGCCCATGACGATCGACATCACCTCGGCACCGTCATAGGTGGCGTAGTCGGCGATCTCCATGGTCTTGATCTGGTCGATGCGCTGGCAGGTGCTCGCGATCGCGAAAGGGACCAGGTCGGTGGCGAAACCGGGATCCACGCCGGTGATGTACACGCTCGAATTGCCTTGAATTGCAGCATTTTCCACACGTGCTATGGCCTTCTCGGGCATCGCGCCCCACGGGTACTGCAGGCCGCCCGGGGCGGATCCGACGACGTTGATTCCCGCCGCCAGTGCCGCCATCACGTCGCGGGTCGCCTCGACGGGGCGGGTGTCGCCCATGGCGCAGTAGACCAGACAGTCCGGCTTGCTTGCGATCGCCCCGTCGATGCCCGGGGTCGCGGTCACGCCGGTCACGGTGTCCAGGCCCGCGAGCGCACCGGCGTCGATGCCGACCTTGGCCTCGGTCGAGGTGCCGACTGCAACGAGCTCGAACCGGGGGTCCTGGATGAGCTGAATCAGGGACAGCCGGCCGCAGTTTCCGGTGCCGACGAGTGCCACGCGAATGGCCATACAGGTCTCCTCACGGTGTTTGGTCTGGTCGCAGTATGCGGGGGTCGGGCACAAATTGGAACAGGTTCTAGTTTATTTCGGGGTTGAGGTAGCCTGACGCCTCATGGGACGCGTGGACGGAAAAGTTGTACTCATCAGCGGCGGCGCACAGGGCATGGGTGCCGCCCACGCCAAGATGCTCATCGACGAAGGCGCCAAGGTCGTCGTCGGCGACATCCTTGACGAGAAGGGTGAGGCGCTGGCCGCCGAACTCGGCGACTCCCTTCGGTATGTCCACCTCGATGTCACCGACGCCGACCAATGGGCAGCCGCGGTCAACACCGCCGTCGAGACCTACGGCAGCCTGACCACGCTGGTGAACAACGCAGGCATCGTGGCACTCGGCAAGATCGGTCAGTTCGATATGGCCAAGTGGCAGAAGGTCATCGACGTCAACCTGACCGGAACCTTCCTGGGTATGCAGGCCGTCGTCGACCAGATGAAGGCGGCCGGCAACGGTTCGATCATCAACGTGTCCTCGATCGAAGGACTGCGTGGCGCGCCCATGGTGCACCCGTACGTGGCCTCCAAATGGGCGGTGCGGGGGCTGTCCAAGTCCGCGGCGATCGAACTCGGCAAGTTCAACATCCGGATCAACTCGCTGCACCCGGGTTTCATCCGCACACCGATGACCAAGCACTTCCCCGACGATATGGTCACCTCGCCGCTGGGCCGGCCGGGTACGTCCGAGGAGGTCTCGACCTTCGTGGTGTTCCTGACCAGTGACGAGTCATCCTTCTCCACCGGTGCGGAATTCGTGGTCGACGGCGGCCTGATCACGGATGTGCCGCACAAGGATCTCTTCTAACTCGAGAGACATCCTGTGGCGTCGCTCGCCCGTGCCGATTGGGTGCGGGTCAGCGGCCACAACACCGCGGCCCGGGTGGTCCCGATCGGCTGATGCACCTGAGCCGGTTTTCCTCGTCGGGTACTGACAGGGGAAGATGAGCGTCAGCCTTTGAACGAGAGGGCCGAGCACAGGAGGACGACGATGGCCGACGAAACCGAACGGCAGGCGCTGGCCCAGTTCACCGAGGAAAAGGGATGGAGTCGCCGCGTCGTCG
>JBPPMV010000639.1:0-2819 GCA_051306235.1 Mycobacterium sp.
TCCCGCACGGCCACACCCACGTCGACGAGCTTTGCTAGCTGATCACCAAACTGAACACAGTCCTCCGAAAACGACACGGTCGCCGCAACCTCTCAGATCGAGAGTGTTGCGACGACCGCGTGAACCCGCCCACCCGGGGACAGCCAAAACGTCAGTTTCTGCCTCGGGGTCGGCTACCTGCTCAGCGGGTGAGTCGGTCCGCGGTGCCGACGACGCGGCGCGCCAGATGGTCCAGGGCGTCGTTGGTCGCGTCGTCCAGGACCGCGATGTTGTCGCGGGTGGCGATCAACCCGACCCCGTAGGGGTTGCCGTCGGTGAACTTGACCGGATCGGTGTAACCGGGCGGCACGATGATCCCGCCGAAATGCATCAGCGTCACATAGAGATTGAGCAGGGTCGACTCCTGGCCGCCGTGCGCGGTCTGGGTCGAGGTGAAGGCGGCGTACACCTTGTCGGCGAGCTTGCCTTCCGACCACAGACCGCCGAGCGAGTCCAGGAAGACCCGCAGCGGCGCGGCCGGTGAGCCGAATCGGGTGGGGGAGCCGAAGATCACTGCATCGGCCCACTCGATATCCGCACCGGTGGCGGCCGGGAGATCCTTGGTGGCCTGATGGTTGGCGGTCCACGCCGGGTTGCCCGCGAAGGACTCCGGGTCGTCGGTTTCGGCGACGTGGCGGATGCGGACCTCGGCGCCGGCGGACTCGGCCGCCGCCGCAACCCGGGCCGCCATCGAGGTGCCGTGCCCGGTGGCCGAGTAGAAGATGACAGCGAGTTTGGTCATGGTGCCAGCCTAGGGAGATCCCGGATGCCGAACTCGCGTTTCAGGACGGTCCGCGCCGCGTAGAAACCGGCCATACCGTGCACGCCACCACCGGGTGGGGCCGCCGAGGAACACAGGTACGCCTTCGGGATCGGCGTGGACCACGGATTGAGCCGCGGGGTCGGGCCGGCGATGGCGCTGCGCATGTTGTTGCCGCCCACACCGATATCGCCGCCGACCAGGTTGGCGTTGTGCGCCGTCATCTGGGAGGCGGGCACGCTGCGCACCGCGACCACCACATCGCGGAAGCCGGGGGCGAACTTCTCGAAGATGCCGGTCACCGTCTCGGCCAAATCCACCGTCGACCCGGCCGGGACATGCGCATAGGCCCACAGCGGCCGGCGGCCCTGGGCGTCGATGCGGCCCGGGTCGGCGATATGCGGTAGCGCTGCGAGAACCATCGGCCACTCGGCGTGCCTGCCTGCGGCGATCTCCGCCTCGGCCAGCGCCATCTGGGACCGGCTGCCGCCCAGGTGAAGTGTCGGAGCCTGCGCCAGACGTGAATCGCGCCAAGGGATTTCGCCGGACAGCACGAAGTCCACCTTCGCGACGCCGGGACCGTAGGTGTAGCGCTGCAGGGCTTTCGCGTACCGCGGCGGCAACGTCGGACCGTAGATCGACAGCAGTGCCGTCGGTGCCGTGTCATAGAGCACCACACCGTCGGGGGCCCGGGTGACCTCCTCGCCGAGGACCAACTCACCGCCGTGGTCCAGCAGATCGGCGATCAGAGCGTCCGGGATCGCCTGCGAACCACCGACCGGGATCGGCCAGCCGACCGCATGCCCGAGGGTGGCCAACATCAAACCGGCGCCCGAGGCGACCAGTGAGGGCATCTGCGAAATCGTGTGTGCGGCAACACCGGTGAACAATGCCCGGGCGTCCTCGCCCTTGAGGGTGCCCCACAGCGGGCTGCCCTGCGCCAGCAACCGGGGCGCCACCTTGAGCGCGGCGATGATCGAGGGCGGCAGGGAACGCTTGTCGCCGAGCAGCAGCCCGACCACACCGTCACAGTCGGCGGCCAGCGGCCCGAGCAGCCGCCGCCACGAGTCGCCGTCAGAGAGTTCGGCTGCGGTGCGGTCGATATCGCGATAGCCGATGGCCGCGGGCCGGTCGACGAGCGGGCTCGCATACGAGATGTCCGGTACCGACAGCTGCACACCGCGGGCCTGCAGGTCGTAGGCGGCGAAGAACGGGGATGCCAGCGCCAGCGGGTGCACCGCCGAGCAGATGTCGTGGCTGACGCCGCCGAATTCCGGGTCCGGCAGCGTGCGCGCACCGCCACCTGCGGTGGACTGCGCCTCGATGACACGCACGGCCAGTCCGGCCCGGGCAAGGATGACGGCTGCGGTCAGGCCGTTGGGGCCGCTTCCGACGACGGTGACGTCCACCACTCCAGTAGACATCATCCCCCGCCATCGCACGTGGCCTGTGGTGGCCCGGCGGGGACACACTAGGCTGTAGCGCCGTGAGTCTTCCTGTTGTTCTGATCGCCGACAAGCTTGCCGAGTCGACCGTCGCCGCGCTGGGCGACCAGGTCGAGGTCCGCTGGGTCGACGGCCCCGACCGTCCCAAGCTGCTGGCCGCCGTCGCCGACGCCGACGCCCTGCTGGTGCGTTCCGCCACCACCGTCGACGCCGAGGTCATTGCCGCCGCGCCCAAACTCAAGATCGTCGCCCGCGCCGGCGTCGGCCTGGACAATGTCGATGTCGACGCGGCCACCGCGCGGGGAGTGCTCGTCGTGAACGCGCCGACCTCCAATATCCACAGTGCGGCCGAGCACGCGCTGGCGTTGCTGTTGTCGGCGGCCCGTCAGGTTCCGGCGGCGGACGCCACGTTGCGCGAACGCACCTGGAAGCGTTCCTCGTTTTCGGGCACCGAGATCTTCGGGAAGACCGTCGGTGTTGTCGGGCTGGGCCGTATCGGTCAGCTCGTCGCCCAGCGCCTCGCCGCGTTCGGTACCCACATCATCGCCTACGACCCCTACGTGTCCTCGGCCCGC